>NZ_AUTN01000127.1:0-885 GCF_000497955.1 Pseudoalteromonas sp. TAE56 | reverse complement strand
TAACTCTTAACATATGGGGATTTTATGAGCGTTGTTGGCCGAAGGCCAGCGAGTAAAATTCCCACCATGATGTTTTTGTTATGTGCAACATGCTAACAGTTGCTTTTGTAATTCAGTATTTTCACAACCGATAATGTCTAAACCGATGACAACTGACTTTTCAGAGTAAACAAGCATAACTGTATATGCCTTATCACCTGTGGGAAAAGTATCTTCCAGTTTTTCATTTTCTGAGGTTGTAAAACATATTGTGAATGCTGAATCGTCAGAAGCGAAGGACTCACATGATTTAATTTTCAAACCTTTTAGCTGATCAGTAAGTTCTTTTTCACCTTCAGCTATCAGCGAAGATTTTACTTCTTCAAACAGGTCTGGGAGATCATCCTTAAACATCAATTTCTCCGTTGCATATAACGCCGTTTTAAGCGGCAAATTGTAGTTGGCTATAATGTGTGAGGAACGAACAACAGCCAACTGTAATTTGTCCGACTTGAAAACCATTGTTATATGGTTTTATTAGGCCGTATCCGCTTAAAAAACATTGTATACGTGACTGTAAACCAATCGTAATTTACGCTAACTAATTCCCAGCCTTGTTTTCCCAGTTCTGTGCAGCGAGTTTGCAACCGGACAAATTTGGTAGTGCGAAATGTAAGAAGACCACCAACTTTTTCTACTTTATACTCAAATATATCCATATACTTCTATCCTGTGAACCATATAACGCCTAATTAACAGGCAAAAATGGTTGGCTAAAATAAGTGAACGTAGTGAACAAAAAGCCAACTGTTTTTAGTCCCGCTTAATTTCTTGTATGGATAATAAACCCATAAATTAATTAATACTTTAACCAAGTTCGGGTAATGTGAGGCCCAAGCTTTGGCT
>NZ_AUTN01000126.1:0-3103 GCF_000497955.1 Pseudoalteromonas sp. TAE56 | reverse complement strand
AAACACTCAAAACACTCAAAACACTCAAAACACTCAAAACACTCAAAACACTCAAAACACTCAAAACACTCAAAACACTCAAAACACTCAAAACACTCAAATAGTTAACTTTTTTCCTGCGCACCGTTTTTGATATTGATTTGTATTATCATTTGCTTTAATTTGTTTTAATACTATAAAAATTATGGCTTTCTATGTCTGCACCACAGGGCTATCAACGCAACAAATTTGATTTTGATATTTTAGTTGTTGAAGACGATACATTACTTAATGATCAAATTACTGAATTACTAGCTAACCAAGGGTACTCTGTTACACAGTGTTTTGATGGTGATCAAGCGCTTGATTTAGCGGTTGCTCAACGTTTTAGTCTTATTTTATTAGATGTTATGTTGCCGGGAAAAGACGGTTTAGCAGTACTTAATATTTTACGTAGTTGTAATAACACCCCTGTAATAATTGTATCGGCAAAACATGCTGAAGAAGAGCGTATTTTAGGTTTATCAGCCGGTGCAGATGATTATTTAGCAAAACCGTTTAATGGCCAAGAATTATTACTACGCGTAGATTCAGTACTAAGGCGCGTTTTTAAACAAGACACAAATACCCCTTACATTGCTAATATTGATGGACTTGAAATAGATAGCCTACGCCAGCAGGTTTTTCTGCATTGTGAGCTATTAGCTTTTACGCCTATTGAGTTTGCCTTGCTGCAAATTTTAATGAAAAACCAAGAACAAATACTGTTAAAGCCTTTTTTATATCAAGCGGCGCTTAACAAGCGTTTCAGTCAGTACGATCGTAGTTTAGATATGCATATGAGTCGTATACGAAAAAAATTAAATAACGCCGGCTGGGATGGCAGCCGTTTACACACTGTGCATGGGCAAGGGTACTGTATTAAATGACACGACGTTTATTTTGGAAGCTGTGCTTAATTATTGGTACTGGTGTTGTTGCGATGTTTTATTTAATTAATGTCGCGGTTAATCATTTTGAAAATGATATGAGCATGCTAAGTGACTCAAGCCGAGAAGAGTTAATTAATTGGCAAAAAAAGGCTGAGGTTGTATTTGATCAAGGTGATATGAGCGAACTTGAGCGTTGGGTTGATGATTTACAACAACAAGAAAATATTTGGGCTGTAATTGCTAAAGCCAATGTGGTTGAGTTAGCAGGTAATCGCTCTCATCGTCATGAGTATACAGGGTATAACTTGGGGCGAAGTATTGATTGGAAAATCCATCTGTATTTTGAGCATGCCCCCGTTATGCAATTACCCTTTAAAGATGGTGCAACTAGCCTTGTTGTGCAGTTGCCGCAAAGAATGCGCCCAGGATCACTTTGGAATTTAACACGTTTGTCGTTACAAGTTTTATTGCCAATGCTGATATTGGTGTGTTTATCTATTGTGTTATATCGCCATATTATGCATCCTATTAAAGAACTCGACTTAGCAAGTAGGGCATTTAGCAAAGGAGACTTTAGTGTCAGAGTTCGAGAGCAGCTGGGCTCACGCAATGATGAACTATCCCAGTTAGCTGAAACATTTGATTTAATGGCAGAGCGGATCAGTGATCAGATTATGCATCAACGTGTATTACTAACTGATCTGTCTCACGAGTTGAGAACACCTTTAACACGCTTAGATATAGCAACTGACAATTTACTCACTCACAGAGAAAAGGGTGTAGAAGACACGCAAATCAAATTAGAGCGTATTCACAAAGAGTCACAGCACATCCGTAAGTTAGTAGATGACACGCTTACTTTATCTTGGTTAGATAACGAGTCACCTCAGTTGCGCATTGAATCTTTGGATTTAGTCGATTTACTCGAAATCCTCATTGAAGATGGGCGTTTTGAATATCCAGATAAACTGATTTCTGCTGACTTACCTAATCAAGCCCATATTGAAAACAGTAATCACAGAGCATTAGGTCAAGCACTGGAGAATATACTTAGAAATGCACTACGTTACACACCCATTAATAAAAAAGTACGGATTAGCCTCATTGATTATAAACATGAATATCAAATTATTATTGCAGATCAAGGTCCAGGAGTACCTAAAGAGCATTTAAATACTATTTTTAGACCTTTTTTCCGGATTGATTCAGCTCGCTCATGCAACAGTGATAGCTTTGGTTTAGGCCTTGCTTTAGCACAAAGGCAATTACATGCGATTGCTGCAACAGTATTTGCTAAAAATGATACTGCAGGTGGTTTAGTAATGACTGTAACGGTTCCTAAAGGTGTATAAATTACATTTCATATTGTGTGCTTGTAAAAACTGAGCAACGCTTTCTCGTCTTGCTCACGCCCTTACTTACATGTTTTTAGGCAACTAAAGTAGATTGCACCTAACGCGTCTTTGTATATTTCCTAAATGTAACAAATGTAAAGTTGCTATACTTTTAATTAAAAGAAAATGATAATTCTTCTTATTTGTAATTGAGAAGGAGCGTCCCCCTTGAAAAAATTAGCCCTAATGAGTGCCATTTGTGCATCATTTAGTTCACCTATATACGCGCAAGAACTTGCTAAAAATACAGCGTCTGTTGAAAAAATATCTGTAGTTGGTTCTGCAACTAATTTGAGTATTACAGCTGAAGAAATAGAACAATATCAAGCAAGTGATCTGGCTGACATTTTTCGACATTCACCTTCTGTTAGTGTGGGTGGCTCGGTAGGCGTTGCACAAAAGATCTATATTCGTGGTGTTGAAGATTCTTTATTAAATATAACGGTTGATGGTGCACAGCAAACATCAACGTTATTTCATCATATTGGTCGTGTAACAATAGATCCAGACCTACTGCAACAAATCGATGTGCAAGCAGGTGCCGGCGAAGCAACAAGTGGTCCTGGTGCGATTGGCGGCTCTATCCGCTTTAAAACTAAAGACGCGCAAGACTTACTTAATCAAGGTGAACAATTTGGTGGACGTGTTAAAGCAAGTTACTTTTCAAATGACGGTACGCGTTTAAGCACCAGTGTATACGGTAAATTAAGTGATACATGGGGCGTACTAGGGTATTTCAATACTGTGGATCGCGAGAACATGGAAGATGGTGATGGCGATACTATTTATGGTACGGCC
>NZ_AUTN01000125.1:0-6679 GCF_000497955.1 Pseudoalteromonas sp. TAE56 | reverse complement strand
AGAGGTGGCGCTTGCGTGCGATATACGTATTGCGGAAGAGCAAGCGCAAATGGCGCTGCCTGAAGCTAAAGTAGGGTTATTACCCTGTGCGGGTGGTACACAAAATTTAGCATGGCTTGTAGGCGAAGGCTGGGCAAAACGCATGATTTTATGCGGCGAGCGCTTAAAAGCCGATAAAGCCCTACAAATTGGCTTAGTAGAGGAAGTAGTACCACACGGTGAAAGCTTTGCAGCTGCATTAAAACTTGCAAACCAAGTGGCCGATCAAAGCCCTAGCTCGGTAGCTGCGTGTAAAACTTTGATTCAAAAAGGGCGTCATCAACCCATGGCAAGTGTATTGCCTCTTGAGCGTGAATTGTTTGTTGGTTTATTTGATACCGAAGATCAACAAGAAGGCGTAAATGCCTTTTTAGAAAAACGCCGCGCTAACTGGGTAAACGGCTAATGAGTGCTTTAACATTATTAAATAGCGCTGATGAACCCGTGGTATTTGAAACCACAACCGCAGAAAACGGCAGTTTAATTGGGCTTATTACACTCAATGCGCCAAAAGCATTAAATGCGCTTAATTTTGAGATGATAAAATTACTTGAGCCGCAATTGCGAGCTTGGCAAGACGATGAAACTATTGCAATGGTTTTGTTAAAAGGCGCAGGCGATAAAGCATTTTGTGCCGGTGGCGATGTTGTGAGCCTTCATCATGCGATGGCGCAGGGTAAACCAACAAGTTTAGTTGAAGATTTTTTTACACTTGAGTACAAGCTTGATTACCTTATTCATACCTTTGATAAACCAATCCTTGTTTGGGGTAACGGCATAGTGATGGGCGGCGGTTTAGGGCTAATGGCCGGTGCTAGCCACCGCGTTGTAACCGAAACATCACGCATTGCCATGCCAGAGCAAACCATAGGTTTATACCCAGATGTAGGCGGCAGTTACTTTTTACATAAAATGCCACAAAGCGTCGGGCTATTTTTAGGGCTAACGTCAGCATCAATTAACTGCGACGACGCGCGTTTTGTATCGCTTGCAGATCACTTTATCGATAGCAACAAATATGATGCCATGCTTGCGCAAATTTTAACTGCCAAGTGGGGCAAAACTGCGAGCTTAAATCATGATCGATTAACCGATTTACTCACCGATTTAGACAACCAGTCGGCGCGTATGCCAAAAGGCAATATAAAAGCTAACCTAAAAACGATTCAGAAACTGGGTGAGTTTAAAACCTTGCAAGAGCAGGTTAATTATATTTTAGGGCTAACCACTGATGACAAGTGGCTACAACGCGCTCAAAAATCACTTAAACACGGATGCCCATTAAGTTGTGCACTCGTTAGTGAGCAATTAAAAACCAGCAAAGGCAAAAGCTTATTAGCGTGTTTTAAAATGGAGCTAGGTATGTCGGTTCGTGCTGGCGAAGTAGGTGAGTTTCAAGAAGGTGTAAGGGCGTTATTAATAGGTAAAGACGGCGCGCCTAATTGGCAGTACAAAACACTTAGTGATGTACCACAAACAATAATCGACAGTTTTTTTGCTAATCGCTTTGGCGAAAAACACCCTCTCAATGGCTTAGACACGCCATCACACAAATAAAGGAAAGACGATGACTAAACTCAATATTGGTTTTATCGGCTTAGGTAATATGGGCGGCCCAATGGCGGCTAACTTAATTAAAGCAGGCCATACTGTTAGCGTGTTTGATTTAAACCAGTCGGTCGTAAATGAGCTTGCAAGTAAAGGCGCAAAAGCAGCAGTTGATGCAAAGCAGTGCGCAACTAATGCTGACGTACTTATTAGTATGTTACCTGCGGGCAAACATGTTAAGTCGCTTTACTTAGGTAATAACGACGACAGCGGTTTAATTAACGGGCTGAGCAACAATACATTAGTAATTGATTGCTCAACAATAGATGCAGAATCAGCACGTATTGTAGGCAGTACACTTGGTAAACAAGGCATAAGCTTCGTTGATGCACCGGTATCGGGCGGCGTTGCAGGCGCAACTGCTGGCACTCTTACCTTTATTGTAGGTGGCGAAAAAGCAGCGTTCGATAAAGCAAATACAGTGCTTAGTGATATGGGTAAAAACATATTTCATGCAGGCGATATTGGCGCAGGGCAAGTAGCAAAAATATGTAATAACATGCTACTTAGCATTTTAATGGCAGGTACCAGCGAAGCACTGCAAATGGGTATTAACAACGGCCTCGATCCTAAAGTACTTAGCGACATTATGACCGCAAGTTCGGGCCGTAACTGGACGCTTGAACTTTACAACCCTTGCCCAGGTGTAATGGATGCAGCCCCTGCAAGTAACGATTACAAACCTGGCTTTATGGTCGATTTAATGGCTAAAGATTTAGGCCTTGCTATGGAAGCCGCGCAGCAAAGTAATTCATCAACCCCAATGGGTTCAATGGCTAAAAATTTATACACTATGCTACAGCACCAAGGTGCGGGTAGTGATGACTTTAGTGCCATTTTTAAACTGTTTTCAAAGTAGGAGCAACGCGTGGAAATTAAAAATAACACGGTAGTAATAACCGGCGGCGCACAAGGTTTAGGCTTTGCAATGGCGCAAAAGTTTGCACTTATGGGTGCTAACATTGCTTTAATAGATATGGCACAAGATTTATTAAACACCGCATGCGAAGAACTCACACAGCTTGAAGGTGTAACCAGCAACATAAAAGGTTATGCCGCAAACGTAACCACTGAGAGCGAAGTAGAAAACGTATTTAATACCATCAACAGCGATTTTGGCCATATTGGCGTGCTTATAAACAACGCCGGTATTTTACGCGACGGCATGTTTATAAAAGCTAAAGATGGCAAGGTCGTTAAAAAAATGTCTCTTGAGCAATTTCAATCAGTGATTGATGTAAACCTAACCGGTGTGTTTTTAGCAGGGCGGGAAGCTGCAAGCCACATGATTGAATCAGGTAAAGGCGGCGTTATAGTTAATATGTCGAGCGTAGCGCGCGCAGGCAACATAGGCCAAACAAACTACGCAGCATCAAAAGCAGGCGTAGTGGCACTTACCACCACATGGGCTAAAGAACTTGGCCGATTTGGTATACGTGTAGGCGCTATTGCACCAGGTGTAATAAGCACCGCCATGACCGACGCCATGAAGCCCGAAGCCAAACAACGTATGCTTGCAGTAACGCCAGTAGGGCGCTTAGGCGAAAGCGACGAAATTGCGCATACTGCACAATACATAATCGAAAACGACTTTTTTACCGGTCGCGTGGTTGAAATAGACGGCGGCATTCGTTTGTAAACCGAACTGGATTAAGATTGATTTAAAAAGCATGGCGCTTGTGGGCTGTGCTTTTTTGTTTTAAATCGGGGAGTTTATAATCTTGAAAAAGGGCTGATAACCCCGTTTGCACCTTGCTGCAATACATGAGTATAAATTTGTGTGGTTTTAACATCAGAATGGCCAAGCTGAGCTTGAACAGTTCTTATATCGGCGCCATTTTGCAGTAGATGAGTAGCAAAAGAGTGCCTTAATGTATGAGGTGTTATTATTTTTGTTAACCCTGATTTTTGGACGGCTTTTTTAACCTCTTTTCTAATACAAGAGTGATGAAAATGATGTCGCCTTATTTCACCACTTTGAGGATCTGAACTTAACATATGAGAAGGAAATAAATATTGCCATGCTAGTGTTTTTGCGGCTGAAGGATATTTTTTTGTTAAGGCATATGGCATCCACGCGCCGGCATATTTAGTGTTATTTAAATCAAGCTTTAGGTAGTCATCAACGTTTAAAATTTGAGTTCTCAGCATAGGGATCAGCTCTGTAGCGAGCGTTACAATACGATGTTTATTTCCTTTGCCATTCCATACTTGAATACATTTATAATCTAAATCAATATCTTTCACCCTTAATTGCACCGCTTCCATTACTCTTAAACCACTTCCATACATAAGGGCTGCAATTAAATAATAGCGCTTATTTAAATGAGCCATCAACATTTTAACTTCCTCTGGGGTCATCACGACAGGGAGCTTTGCTTGTTTTTTACTACGGGCAAAATTTAAATTTAATGAAAGTTCGTTTTTTATTATATGTTTGTATAAAAATGACAATGAATTGAGTGCAGTGGCTTGCGTACGTGGTGCAACGTTTTGTTTTAACACTAAATGTTCTAAGTAGCACTCGACTTCATTGTCTCCCATTGAGGTGGGGTGGCGTTTATTATGAAAATGGATATAAGATGCAATCCATCTTAGGTAGGTATCGATGGTGCGTAATGAATACTGACGTACCAACATATAATCGGCTATATAATTTAAAAATGGAGAGCGTGTTTTCATATTACCACCAATAATATGGCTGTATTTATATACAGTATAGTTGCACTGCTCCCATATTCAAGAAAATGAGCGACGAGCGCATTTTGTCTTTTATTGAGAGTTTGTGTGCTAGTAAAAAATTATATATAGCAATGTGTTAAGTTATTTGGTAAAAATGATTTATTGAATACATGAGCGTGACATTGGCAGATATATGCGCGATGAGCGCACTATAAAATTGTTAGGAGGTAAAGTAGCATGGAGCTTAATCAAAATATGGAAGAGTCTGTAATATCAGCAGTAAAAGAGTTCGCGAGCTCTATGAACTCGGGACAAAAAGTGGTTGCTGATATGTCTACCCTGATTAATGCTACATCTTGCTTACCATTATCGAATTTAGATTATTTGGAACGATTAATTCGATGTGAATTTTCTTCTGCACTGGAATCTACAGCTCAACCTAAATGGAAGGTTTGGGTTAAGCCTTCTCCATTTTTAACATGGATTGATTTGTGCAGTTGGGATGGATACAAACGAGAGAAAACACTGCGCACTTTAACTGAAGGTGCTCCAAATAGTTTTTTCTTTGCAATTACCCTTCGTAGATTGAATGACTGGGTTCCTGAGGTACGAAAAGCAGCAAGAGAAAAGCTTCCACTAATTGCTAACTTATCTAATCCTACTCATGTTGCAGACGCTTTAAGTTTAGCTCTTTCAAATTGGAACTCTTGGGGGAGAATTGAAGATTCAGATAAAGAAGTATTACTTGATATTATAAGTAACAAAGAGATTGGCAAAGCGCTCAGGTCAAAAATCACTTCAGATGCTTCAGGCCCTTTAACGTCTATTTTTTCTCAAATTGGCCGTACACCAACATTTGATAAATACCTTGATGAAATAGCTGATAATGCAATTCAACCTTCTGTCAGAGCTAAAGCATATAGAAGTCAATTTGAAGGGGAAATGAGTTGGCTTGAAGGTCGAAAGTGGGAATGGACTGATATTAGATACTGTAAAGGCCGCATGAAACCAATAACTTCTGAGAGAAAGTTGACTGTAAATAATCCTTTTTTGAAAACGTTAAAAAGTGCGTCAATTGATCGTTCTTCAATAGTAAGAAGAATCGCAGCAGAATTCCTTATTAAAAGAATAGAGTTACTTGGAGATGAGTCTCTAACACTTGCAAACTTATTCTCAAAAGATACATCTAAGGCTGTTTCTGAGCGAGGAGTATTTGCATTAAAAATGTTAAAAGAAAAAGGGATTAGGTAAGCGTAAAAACCTCCTAACAACACGCCCTGAGGTGGACGACTAGTAAAATTTAGCTATTAACTGCAAATTTTAAAAGTGGTGAGCCTCTGCGTTTTAAGGCCGCTAAATACGTCGATTCATCGTAGGGTGTATTCGTTTTCCAACACCTAAATACAATCCTTATCCATTTAAATGCCAGTGATCTAATTATGCTGTTATGCGGCTTACCCTTGGCTTTTTGTTGCTCATAATACGCTTTAGCCCAAAACGAATAACGAATAGAAAAGCCTGCCCATTCTACAAATGTTTGCCTTAAAAAAGTGGGGCAACTATAACGCCAATGAGTCCACATTTTTTGACCACTGCGCTCAATAACAGGCGCTATACCCGCGTACTTTTGAAGTTCTGCAGCATCATTATAACGCGCACGATTACTCCCAAAAGGAACAAGTAAACGTGGGGCGAGTTGTGGACCTGCACCGGGTAAGCTATCAAATATCTTTTTATCTTGCTGGGCTTTATAAGCCGATTTTATTGCTTTATCGAGCTTTTCAATACCTTTTAATAACACTTTAAATTGCGTAATAAGCACTTCAACGAGCATTTGATTAGGCACAATGACGCCTTCATCCAGAGTTAATGGCATTGAATTTTTAATACTGTCTAATCGTGCATTATTGACCGTGGAATAGTGTGAGTTATGACTCTCAAAAAAGTCGAGTAAAGTCTGTTTTCTTGCTTTTTTAACCGCTGTGAGTGACGGCCATTTCTGAATGAAGTCGCAGAATATATACGTGTCCTTTTCTTTAAACCATTCAAGTGCCTGCGGGTAATAATTTTTTAATGTCGCTGTTATTTTATTGGATAAATCGACACTGTCTTGCACTAAACTTCGGCGATATTCAACAAGCTGAGACAGCGTTCGCATAGCTGCTGACTCAGGCTCAATGACAGACAGCTTATCCATGTGTAACGTGAGAATTTCAACTTGTACAAAGGCATCTGATGGGTCATCTTTTGCGCCACTGGGCGTAAAAGCCTGGCGGTATTTAGCAACAGCACAAGGATTCACGGTAAATAAAGTAAGGTGGTCGTATTTAGCTAATGCATAAATAAGCGG
>NZ_AUTN01000124.1:0-2091 GCF_000497955.1 Pseudoalteromonas sp. TAE56 | reverse complement strand
TTTGCGCCACTGGGCGTAAAAGCCTGGCGGTATTTAGCAACAGCACAAGGATTCACGGTAAATAAAGTAAGGTGGTCGTATTTAGCTAATGCATAAATAAGCGGGCCTTTTTTAAGCTCACAAACAATTGCTATTTTCTGCTCTGGATAACGCTGTTTAATATCCATAGCCCATTCATGCAACGCTTCAGGTGTGTGTTTAATAACGGTGTAATGATATTTATTAGTGCCTGTTGGGTGTTCACAAATATCATGTTTTTTATCGGCCCAATCCATGCCAATGAGTACAGCAAAATTATCAACGTTATATGCTTTCATTTTATAGCGCCTACGGTTAAAGTTAAGGACGGAATGTGCTTAAATCTCGTTTCTCGCAGGTCTTATAGATAGTCTTGGTCGGCAATCCCTGAGTATGCGTTTTGAAATCGAGGTGCTCTGTTGGCTCGAACGTCTTGTTAAAAACATTAGATGTTTGGCATTCAATATTCGTAACCAACAGAAGCATATTCCACTTAATATAATAGTCAGTTACTTTTAAATTAAGTGGCTTGGTCGAACTATAAGGGTTTTCAAGACGGACAAATTACAGTTGGCTTTTTGTTCGTGCCTCACTTATTTTAGCCAACTGCAATTTGCCGCTTAAAACGGCGTTAGTTTTCAAAAGGAGTTTGGCATTAGTCTCAATATTTATATCGACAAAATCGAAAATTTCTCTGAAGTGGAAAGATGTGACTTTTTTAGAGTTTTAGCTCACTCATTAACCGTATCTATTAGAGTCTATCTTTGTGATAACGAATTAGACAATGAAGAAAAATTGAATAGAGTAAAGTGGCTAAACGAGATATTGCATAGGGTAGTAACAAAAGTGTACGTTAGGCCTTATGACAAAAACAATGTCGAAGGTTTCTTCGAAATGATGGCAGATTATATCGAAAAGAATCCAAATATATATGATCAGTTGGAGCATTGTTTCAATAAATCATTCCACCGCATACGTAGTTGAAAACTAACAACACGCCCTGAGGTGGACGACTAGTAAAATTTAGCTATTAACTGCAAATTTTAAAAGTGGTGAGCCTCTGCGTTTTAAGGCCGCTAAATACGTCGATTCATCGTAGGGTGTATTCGTTTTCCAACACCTAAATACAATCCTTATCCATTTAAATGCCAGTGATCTAATTATGCTGTTATGCGGCTTACCCTTGGCTTTTTGTTGCTCATAATACGCTTTAGCCCAAAACGAATAACGAATAGAAAAGCCTGCCCATTCTACAAATGTTTGCCTTAAAAAAGTGGGGCAACTATAACGCCAATGAGTCCACATTTTTTGACCACTGCGCTCAATAACAGGCGCTATACCCGCGTACTTTTGAAGTTCTGCAGCATCATTATAACGCGCACGATTACTCCCAAAAGGAACAAGTAAACGTGGGGCGAGTTGTGGACCTGCACCGGGTAAGCTATCAAATATCTTTTTATCTTGCTGGGCTTTATAAGCCGATTTTATTGCTTTATCGAGCTTTTCAATACCTTTTAATAACACTTTAAATTGCGTAATAAGCACTTCAACGAGCATTTGATTAGGCACAATGACGCCTTCATCCAGAGTTAATGGCATTGAATTTTTAATACTGTCTAATCGTGCATTATTGACCGTGGAATAGTGTGAGTTATGACTCTCAAAAAAGTCGAGTAAAGTCTGTTTTCTTGCTTTTTTAACCGCTGTGAGTGACGGCCATTTCTGAATGAAGTCGCAGAATATATACGTGTCCTTTTCTTTAAACCATTCAAGTGCCTGCGGGTAATAATTTTTTAATGTCGCTGTTATTTTATTGGATAAATCGACACTGTCTTGCACTAAACTTCGGCGATATTCAACAAGCTGAGACAGCGTTCGCATAGCTGCTGACTCAGGCTCAATGACAGACAGCTTATCCATGTGTAACGTGAGAATTTCAACTTGTACAAAGGCATCTGATGGGTCATCTTTTGCGCCACTGGGCGTAAAAGCCTGGCGGTATTTAGCAACAGCACAAGGATTCACGGTAAATAAAGTAAGGTGGTCGTATTTAGCTAATGCATAAATAAGCGG
>NZ_AUTN01000123.1:0-3958 GCF_000497955.1 Pseudoalteromonas sp. TAE56 | reverse complement strand
TAACTCTTAACATATGGGGATTTTATGAGCGTTGTTGGCCGAAGGCCAGCGAGTAAAATTCCCACCATGATGTTTTTGTTATGTGCAACATGCTAACAGTTGCTTTTGTAATTCAGTATTTTCACAACCGATAATGTCTAAACCGATGACAACTGACTTTTCAGAGTAAACAAGCATAACTGTATATGCCTTATCACCTGTGGGAAAAGTATCTTCCAGTTTTTCATTTTCTGAGGTTGTAAAACATATTGTGAATGCTGAATCGTCAGAAGCGAAGGACTCACATGATTTAATTTTCAAACCTTTTAGCTGATCAGCAAGTTCTTTTTCACCTTCAGCTATCAACGAAGATTTTACCTCTTCAAACAGGTCTGGGAGATCATCCTTAAACATCAATTTCTCCGTTGCACATAACGCCTGCCTCATGGGCAAATTTAGCTGGACCGATTTTTTGCTGCTTTTGCTTATTGAGCAAAAAACGGGCTGGCTAATTTTGTCCTTTGCAGGCAATTGTTAGGTGATAGTTTCAATGACAAGAAAATGTTTTACCACGTGCCTATCAATTTTTATAGCTAGATTGCGCAAAAATTGATTAGCTGAATTCGCCTCATTAAATTCAATCTGTAAAACCTTTCCATGTGCGACTCGGTTCCTTAAATCTCTTAATTCAGAAAACCTATTAATTTCATCTTCGGTCAATTCAACACCAAAGCACCAACATGCTACATGAGGGATTTGAGAAGCCTTCAAGTCTTTATAATTATTTCCAAGCTCCATGATCCCAAAGGTAGAAAATAACTCTGATGGAAACCTGAAATCCGTGTGCTCAAGTTCTTTGGTATGCTTTTTATACTTTAGCTCTTTGCCTTTTTTAGCGTACTCCCGCAACTTATTTGCAGATTTTCTAGGGGCTTCTTGTTCGGCATAGTGCATATGTTGATTTTGCTTCTTTAACGACAACTCTACAAAATCATCTTGCCCCCCATGAAAATTTAATACCTCTTCAATCAATGCTTTAAAATATGCCTCAAAATAGCTAAAAGAACTTATAAACATTAACTTACCTAAGTTCTTTCTATATTCTGGTATAAATCCCTTTAGCTGCTCGAAGTTTGGGTCCCCCTTAAAGTGGTCTGCATCTGGCAATTTTGACGCTGAACCTAAATCTACTGCTTTCATATATGCATTTAATGCGGGTACGGCTTGGCAACAGAGAACAGAAAAGTCCAATGTTGATTGAATCTGCCCTTTCAAGAGTTCAAAACTCTTGGTATTAGTCATCATTAGCTATATTATCTCCTATGTGAATACTGGTGTAATTGGTAACACACTCCGAGAATTTTCTGAATGAGCTTTTATTGAGAGCTTATTAGGAAGGTAGAGTTTCTGGTTCGAGTCCAGAGTATTCACCTCACGCAATTCTATGTGACACTTAATTGCTTTCACTCAAACCCTCCGAGTATACCCTTATTATTTCTTCAGACTCATTTTTGGCGAATTCTAGGCACCATAATTCACCAATTGTTCTCACCATATCTGCAACAAATGATGCCACATATGAAAGAACTAGACCTGCAAATGCCTCATGTAACTCTTTTCCATGAATTATAGAATGAACTATGGCACTTATCGCCGAAGGCGTGGAGTGGGTATTAGTAGATAGTATTTTGTAAATACCATTAAACATATTTACATCCAGGCCTCGACTTTGGGATATTTCAGTTTGATTCATATCGGAGCACTTGCGCCCTTTGAGGATTTGCCTTTGAACCTCAGGCAAAAGGGATTTAAATCTAGCGCTTTCCTTAATTGAATTTTTTAGCTCATCGCACTTTTCTTGGAGCGAGTCTAAGCCTTGTTCTTCGCCACCGATAAAATTCGAAATCTGCATTGTAGATTTGTTGTCATGAAAGTCATAAAGATAGAATCGAAAATCTGATACCTCTGTATCAATATTCTCTATACAGTAATACCAATGCAGGTTGGCCGCTTCAATCAGACTCCTTGAAATCGAGCAGAAAGACGGAAAGTCGAATAGTTCTTCTGCATCGGTAAACCTTGATCCAGGAAGCACTCTTAATAGTGACATGCACTCTGGAACAACTTTCGCTAAATAGTAAGTTGATACCTTCTTCTTTCTATCTTCTGTTTGAACACCATCAAACTGCTGAGACAAGTCATAAGCTATCTCAGTTATAAAATCAAAATCTTCTATTAATTCTCGAAGGTTACTCATACTTCAGAAGGCACCTAACGCTTCAAGAACCGGCGCTGCTTGCAGCGTCCGAGTTACTTGACTTGTTAGAAATTTCTTGCACTGACCAAGATAATATTTCTGAGTTCTTTATTGTAAATTTAATGTCATTTACTTCAAGATACATATCCTTGCCTAAACGAGATAATATTTTTACATCATTAAGAAAGCATTGCTTTTTAGGTTCTACTTTAGGTAATACCCCTAGAAGAAGAAGTGTTTCACATGCTTCATTTTTCATAATTATTTTTTTTGCCTCTATAGATCCAAACTTATAGAGTTCCATCACTCTTTCGGGGACTCTATGAAAGATTTCAAATGATGAAAACACAACAAAAAAAGCAGCAAAACCTAATCCAGGGTAATACACCAACCCATTAATTTTATTAGGTTTTGCTGTTGCAAGAACATTGATAAAAACAATAAATACAGCAACTATTATCCCTACAAAAGCAGGAGAACCTTTGCTTGTAGTTAAGCTTGATAATGACAGTGAAAACACGATAAATATTGGGAAGAAAGCCAGAATAGAACTAGTGAAAGATGCAAAAAGCATTTTCGCGGTTTCTGCTATGAGAGGCTTTCTGATTAGCGTAGATTTTTTATAAACAACTAAAAAGAATAATGAGATGCCAATTAAGAAATATGGTATTGCAACCATCCAACTTACAACGAAAATTGCTAATAACCCATAGAAATACAATATAGGCACTCCAAACCAAAGTGCAGTTTTAAATAACTCCTTATGCCCCTTTTCATCCTCCCAATTACTTCTTAAAGAGGAGCTATCTGCCCAAGTGCCAGACCAAAAAGCTCCAGGTAATATTAGAATAACTATAAATAATAAAACTGTTAGGATTGCGGTAATTGATGCGGCAGATACAAGTGTAATGGATGATTTAAAATCAAAATCAGGCATGTACCCTATATTCGCATAGTAAGAAACGAATATTGCACCCCCTATCAGCAAAAATATCGACCAAAATATCGAAGCTAGATTTCCATAAATATATTCTTTAAATTTCACGCTATCCATAAAAGTACCTAGTGATTTCTAACGCCTCACTAAGAGGCAAATAATAGTTGGTTAAAATAAGTGACGAAGGAGCAAAAACCAACTGTTATTTGTCCTTTTGAGTGACTTATAGTTCGACCAAGCCACTTAATTTAAAAGTAACTGACTATTATATTAAGTGGAATATGCTTCTGTTGGTTACGAATATTGAATGCCAAACATCTAATGTTTTTAACAAGACGTTCGAGCCAACAGAGCACCTCGATTTCAAAACGCATACTCAGGGATTGCCGACCAAGACTATCTATAAGACCTGCGAGAAACGAGATTTAAGCACATTCCGTCCTTAACTTTAACCGTAGGCGCTATAAAATGAAAGCATATAACGTTGATAATTTTGCTGTACTCATTGGCATGGATTGGGCCGATAAAAAACATGATATTTGTGAACACCCAACAGGCACTAATAAATATCATTACACCGTTATTAAACACACACCTGAAGCGTTGCATGAATGGGCTATGGATATTAAACAGCGTTATCCAGAGCAGAAAATAGCAATTGTTTGTGAGCTTAAAAAAGGCCCGCTTATTTATGCATTAGCTAAATACGACCACCTTACTTTATTTACCGTGAATCCTTGTGCTGTTGCTAAATACCGCCAGGCTTTTACGCCCAGTGGCGCAAA
>NZ_AUTN01000122.1:0-872 GCF_000497955.1 Pseudoalteromonas sp. TAE56 | reverse complement strand
CGGGTTATTAGCTCAGTTGGTAGAGCAGTTGACTTTTAATCAATTGGTCGATGGTTCAAATCCATCATAACCCACCATTCTTTGAATGGTCTTTTATCGGCGGATTTACGTAGAATACTAAGTTGTTATAAAACGCAACGTCAGAGCGGGTCATTAGCTCAGTTGGTAGAGCAGTTGACTTTTAATCAATTGGTCGATGGTTCAAATCCATCATGACCCACCATTCTTTATTCCTTGTGAATAGTGTTTGGCATCAATCGGCGGATTTACGCAGGCTTTAACTTAGAAATAAGTTAGCAACTGGAACGGGTTATTAGCTCAGTTGGTAGAGCAGTTGACTTTTAATCAATTGGTCGATGGTTCAAATCCATCATAACCCACCATTCTTTATTCCTTTGAATAGTGATTGGTTCCAATCGACGGATTTACGTAAAGTAGTTAGTTGCATTTAAACGCAACAATAGAGCGGGTTATTAGCTCAGTTGGTAGAGCAGTTGACTTTTAATCAATTGGTCGATGGTTCAAATCCATCATAACCCACCATTCTTTATTCCTCGTGAATAGCGTTTGGCATCAATCGGCGGATTTACGTAAGCTTCATTCTTAATTGGATAAGTGCATAGAGCGGGTTATTAGCTCAGTTGGTAGAGCAGTTGACTTTTAATCAATTGGTCGATGGTTCAAATCCATCATAACCCACCATTCTTTGAATGGTCTTTTATCGGCGGATTTACGTAGAATACTAAGTTGTTATAAAACGCAACGTCAGAGCGGGTCATTAGCTCAGTTGGTAGAGCAGTTGACTTTTAATCAATTGGTCGATGGTTCAAATCCATCATGACCCACCATTCTTTATTCCTTGTGAATAGTGT
>NZ_AUTN01000121.1:0-5848 GCF_000497955.1 Pseudoalteromonas sp. TAE56 | reverse complement strand
GCCGCCACAATTAAAGGTAATCGCTGTAAAGTAAATACCGTAAGCCATACCGCATTTAGAGGGTTTGGTGGCCCACAAGGAATGATTATGGGCGAGCTAATAATGGACGATATAGCCGCCAAATTAGGTAAAGATCCGCTTGAGATCCGAAAACTTAATTTATATAAAAAAGGCCGCGACACCACGCCGTATCATCAAACCGTAGAGCAACATATTTTAATAGATATGATAAGCCAGCTTGAGGAGTCGGGTGACTACTGGGCACGCAAAACTGCTATTAAAGCATTTAACGCATCGTCGCCTATTATCAAAAAAGGCCTTGCGATGACGCCGGTTAAATACGGTATATCGTTTACTGTACAACACTTAAATCAAGCTGGTGCACTTGTGCATGTTTATAGCGATGGCTCGATACATTTAAACCATGGCGGCACCGAAATGGGCCAAGGGCTTAACACCAAAATTGCACAAATTGTGGCTCATGGTTTTGGGGTTGATTTTAACGCGGTAAGTATTAGCGCTACCCGTACAGACAAAGTACCAAACACCTCGCCTACAGCTGCCTCAAGTGGTACCGACTTAAACGGTATGGCGGCACTAAATGCAGTAAACACAATAAAAGAGCGCTTAATACACTTTATAAGCGAGCACTTTGAAGTTGAGAGCAACACTATTGTATTTAAAGATAACCTAATTACCTTTAGTAAAGGCGAAATTAGCTTTAGTGAACTTGCAAACCTTGCTTACATGAATCGTATATCGCTTTCATCAACCGGTTATTACGCCACGCCTAAAATTCATTACGATAGAGCTAAAGGCGAAGGCCGGCCGTTTTTTTACTACGCTCACGGCGTAGCACTGAGTGAAGTTGAGGTAGATACACTTACGGGCGAAAACACGGTAACACGCGTTGATATTTTGCACGATGTAGGCAGCTCAATTAATCCAGCACTTGATATAGGCCAAATTGAAGGCGCCTTTGTACAAGGCATGGGTTGGCTAACAACCGAAGACTTACAATGGAACGATAGAGGGCAGCTTGCAAGCTTTGGTCCTGCTAACTACAAAATACCAGCCATTGGCGATACACCCGCCGAATTTAACGTCAATTTATATAACTCTGCCAATCCAGAAACCACCGTATTTAGATCAAAAGCTGTAGGCGAGCCGCCGTTTATGTTGGCCTTTAGTGTATGGAGCGCTATTCGTAACGCCATAAGCAGTGTGGCTGATTACAAATACACCGCCCCACTTGATACGCCTGCTACACCTGAGCGTGTATTAAATGCAATTGAGCAAACCGCTAGCTGGTTTAAGGAGCATCAAAATGGCTAATTTAAATGAGTCGTTTCAGGGTTTTCATACTCAAAATTGGGCGCAGGCTATAAACGAGCACGAACAAAGAGGCACTAATTATGTTATTGCCACAGTGCTTGGCACAAATGGCTCAACCCCACGCGGCACAGGCTCTAAAATGGTAATAAGCGGCGAGCATATTTACGACACCCTTGGCGGTGGTCACCTTGAATACGTAGTAATTGAAAAAGCCCGCGAACTACTTGCCAAAGGCGAAGCCGCCCAAGTAATTGAGCAATTTAACCTAGGTGCAAATTTAGGCCAATGCTGCGGGGGAGCTGCCACCGTTATGCTTGAGTGCATGCAATGCGAGCGCTTTACCCTCGACATTTACGGCGCAGGCCATGTAGCACAAGCGCTCATTGGTATATTGGCACAACTACCTATGCGCATACGCTGGATAGATAGCCGCGCAGATGTATTTCCACAATCAATCCCTAATAACGTAGTAAAAGTGGTTGATGAAGAGCCAACAGAACAAGTAAAACGTGCGCCTAAAGCTAACAATTACTTAATACTGACCCATAACCACCAGCTCGACTTTGCACTCACCCAAGCCATTATTAAACGCGCTGATGCCAATTGGCTGGGCGTTATTGGCTCTGACACTAAAGCAAAACGTTTTAAACAACGCCTAGCTCATCGCGATTTTACCACCGATCAAATAAAGCAAATGGTCTGCCCTGTTGGGCTTAAAAATATTACGGGCAAGCTCCCTATGGAAGTAGCAATATCAATTAGCGGGCAGTTAATTGGCCTTTATCAAGCTATGCAAACCCACGCACCCAAACGCCAAGGCTTGCAATGGCGCGCACTTAAAAATGCCTTAATTAGCACCACGCACGAGGAAGAAAGCGCATGAGTAGCTTAAAAATTAATAATCTAAATGCAGCGCAAGCGCATCAAGCTTTAGAGCACTGCTGCGCAGCACCAAATTGGGTAAGCGGTATGCTAAATATCATGCCATTTAAAAATAAAGAGCACCTATATCAAAGCGCGCAAAGCGTATGGGATAGCCTAGGCGAAAGCGACTATTTAGCAGCCTTTGAAGGTCACCCGCAAATAGGCGATTTATCAACCCTTAGCAAAAAATACGCCGCCACTGCGCAAAAAGCGGGGCATGAGCAATCGGGTATGAGCAAAGCAAACGAAGCCGTGCTTAAAAAAATGATTGCCCTTAATAAAGAGTACCTCAGCACGTTTGGTTTTATTTTTATTGTGTGTGCCAGTGGTAAAAGCGCTGAGCAAATGCTTGAACTCATAGAGCAGCGCATACACAACACCCGCAGTACAGAGCTAAATATTGCCGCGGGCGAACAAGCCAAAATAACAAAAATAAGATTGGAGTCATTGCTATGAATAAAAGTATGAAAAAAAGCCCTATCACTACCCATATTCTCGATACCAGCACTGGTAAACCGGCTGCAAATGTAGCAGTAAAATTATTTGTACAGAGCAATAACGAGTGGCATTTAATTGCTCAAGGCAAAACAGATACTGATGGGCGAATTACCGACTGGCTAGATACAGACGTAGAATTTGCAACCTACAAACTGGAGTTTGATTTAGATAGTTATTATCAAAATAAAGAAATGCCAGCGTTTTACCCAGAGGCGCAAATAACCTTTAGATTACAAGACAAAAAACACCATCACATTCCGTTATTGCTTAGCCCATTTGGCTACTCAACGTACAGAGGCAGCTAACAATGAGCACGCAAAACAATAATAAAATGACCGTAATTTGTGCCAACATACTAGATTTTGTTGACGACCCAGCCATAGCCGGCGAGAACGCCCATCGCTATTTTGAAAAAGGCGCGTTAGTTATTCAAAACGGCAAAGTAATTAAACTTGGTTACGAACAAGACATACTGCCAAGCATTGATAAGTCAGCCACTATTATTCGCCACGATGGTAAATTGGTTATGCCCGGCATGATAGACACGCACATACACTTGCCTCAAACCGAAATGGTCGGCGCGTATGGCGAGCAGCTTTTAAGCTGGCTCACCGAATACGCGTTTCCGACAGAGAAAAAGTTTACCTGTGAGCACTATTCAAAAGACATATCTAATCGCTTTTTAGACGAACTACTGCGTAATGGCACCACTACCGCATTGGTATTTGGCACTGTGCACCCGCAATCGGTAGATGCGTTTTTTAACGAATCTCAAAAACGTAATTTACGTATGATTGCCGGTAAGGTAATGATGGATAGAAACTGCCCTGACGATTTATCAGATTGCGCGCAAACTAGTTACGATCAATCAAAAGCACTGATAGAAAAATGGCATAATGTTGATAGATTAAGCTACGCAGTAACGCCACGTTTTGCGCCCACATCTACTCCAGAGCAACTACAAAAATGTACTCAATTATTAGAAGAATACCCCGACACCTACCTGCATACCCACTTATCTGAAAACAAAGACGAGTGCGAATGGGTAAAAGGGTTATTTCCTGAAGCCGAAGATTACCTTGGCGTGTACGAGCAAGCTAAAATGGTGCGTAAACGCTCGGTATTTGCCCATAGTATTCATTTATCTGAGCGCGAGCTTTGCTGCCTTGCAGATAACAACGCGGCCATATCGCACTGCCCTACCTCTAACTTATTTTTAGGCTCAGGCTTATTAAACTTAAAAGCCTGTGAAGAGCACGGTATTAACGTAGGCATGGGTACCGATGTAGGCGCAGGCACAAGTTTTTCTATGCTACAAACAGGTAACGAAGCGTACAAAATTCAGCAATTACAAGGCCAGCGCTTTTCCGCGTTTAAAGGCATGTACCTAGCTACTTTGGGCGGTGCACGAGCGCTTGATTTAGAAGGCACCATAGGTAGCTTTGCTATTGGCTGTGAAGCCGACTTTATTGTAATGGATTACGCGGCCACCTCGTTTTTAAAATTCAGAATTGGCCATGCAAAAACCCTGCACGAGCAACTTTTTGCCATGATGATGCTAGGTGATGACCGCTGCGTTGAGCAAACCTACATTATGGGTAAAAGTGTGTACAAGCGCGATGATAGCAATCAATTTTCAGACACCCACACACCGCAATTAGAAGAGGCTTAACCTAATGGAAAACTATTTATTTGAGCTTGCCCATTTAGTACTGCGTTATTTTCATGTGATTGCAGGCATTGCGTGGATTGGGGCGTCGTTTTATTTTGCGTGGCTTGATAATAACTTACAAACCCCGCCACAGTGGAAACAAGACAAAGGCATAAAAGGCGATTTATGGGCCGTGCACGGCGGTGGCTTTTACGAAGTCGCTAAGTATCAAAATGGCCCTGAAGAAATGCCGCATACCCTGCACTGGTTTAAATGGGAAGCCTACACAACGTGGATCACCGGTATTTTATTATTTAGCCTACTTTATTATGTTGGCGCCGATGTTTACCTAATCGATAACAGCAAAAGTGAGCTAAGTAAGTTTGCTGCTATTGCCGCATCCCTTGGCTTTATTGGCTTGGGTTATGGTGTTTATCGTTTATTGTGTAAAACCCCACTCGTTGAAAACGGTAAAGCGTTTATTGCTGTGGTTATTGGCATATTGGCCCTTTGGACTTACGGGGTCGATCAGCTATTTAGTGACCGCGCTGTGTATATTCATGTAGGTGCGCTTATTGGTACGTGTATGGTTGGCAATGTGTACCACATTATTATGCCAGGGCAACGCTACATGGTAAGCGAAGTAGAAGCTGGCCGTATTCCTGAATCGCTCCCGGGTTTAAAGGCAAAGCTGTGCTCTGTTCATAATAACTACGCCACGTTACCAGTGGTATTTATTATGTTGAGCAATCACTTTCCTTATACTTACAGCCATAGCTTTGGCTGGCTTATTTTAATTGCACTGTTTGGTATTGGCATGTGGATACGCCATTACTTTAACTTAAAACATCAAGGCGTTAATAAACCCTCTGTACTTGTAAGTGGTATTGCCGCCTTTTTTGCCCTCATGCTGGCAATAGCACCTTGGCCCAGTACATCAACAAATGCAGACGAAAACGCGCCTTTACAAGCAAGTATTACCGACGCACAAGCGTGGGATATAATCAGCAAGCACTGTACCCAGTGCCACAGTGAAACACCTACATCAAAGCTTTTTCAAGCAGCGCCACTTGGCTTTAAGCTCGACTCTATTAATGATGTAAAAAAAGCCAGTACGCTTATTCATACCCGTGCGGTTATAACCAAAGATATGCCATTGGCTAATATGACCAAAATGACTGATGCAGAGCGTGAAACGCTAGGCTCTTGGCTCATAGCACTTAAAAAGGAGCAATAACATGAGCGAGCAATTTAAAAACTACCCGCGCGATTTAATTGGTTATGGCCCTGATGTACCACATGCAAATTGGCCCAATAAAGCCCGTATAGCTGTACAAGTGGTATTAAATTACGAAGAAGGCGGCGAAAACTGTGTATTGCATGGTGATGCAGCAGCCGAAACATTTTTATCTGAAATAGTCAGTGCCCCGCATGTAGAAG
>NZ_AUTN01000120.1:0-1662 GCF_000497955.1 Pseudoalteromonas sp. TAE56 | reverse complement strand
AAGCCTGGTAATGTCCTACTTTCACATAGCAAATGCTACACTATCATCGGCGCTGTTTCGTTTCACTACTGAGTTCGGCATGGGATCAGGTGGGTCCAAAACGCTATTGTCACCAAGCAAATTTGGGCGTTAATTCGTATCGCTACGCACTAACTGAATTTGGAAAATATCTGATAATATTTTTTAAGTCTTTCTTAAGTAATATCTACTTTAGTCATATTAACTTCTGTCTAAACTGTCGCATAAAACGCGTTTGGCGTTGTATGGTTAAGCCTCACGGGTAATTAGTACAAGTTAGCTTAATGGCTCACACCACTTCCACATCTTGCCTATCAACGTTGTAGTCTTCAACGGCCCTTCAGAGACTTTAAAAGTCTAGTGAGAACTCATCTCGAGGCCTGCTTCGCGCTTAGATGCTTTCAGCGCTTATCAGTTCCGAACGTAGCTACCGGGCAATGCCATTGGCATGACAACCCGAACACCAGCGGTTCGTTCACTCCGGTCCTCTCGTACTAGGAGCAACCCCTCTCAATTCTCAAACGCCCACGGCAGATAGGGACCGAACTGTCTCACGACGTTCTAAACCCAGCTCGCGTACCACTTTAAATGGCGAACAGCCATACCCTTGGGACCGACTTCAGCCCCAGGATGTGATGAGCCGACATCGAGGTGCCAAACACCGCCGTCGATATGAACTCTTGG
Organism: Pseudoalteromonas sp. TAE56; assembly: GCF_000497955.1. Taxonomy (NCBI): domain Bacteria; kingdom Pseudomonadati; phylum Pseudomonadota; class Gammaproteobacteria; order Alteromonadales; family Pseudoalteromonadaceae; genus Pseudoalteromonas; species Pseudoalteromonas sp. TAE56. Next base: position 960 of record NZ_AUTN01000120.1, on the reverse strand, counting down.
GCGGTATCAGCCTGTTATCCCCGGAGTACCTTTTATCCGTTGAGCGATGGCCCTTCCATTCAGAACCACCGGATCACTATGACCTACTTTCGTACCTGCTCGACGTGTCTGTCTCGCAGTTAAGCTGGCTTCTACCATTACACTAACCGTACGATGTCCGACCGTACTTAGCCAACCTTCGTGCTCCTCCGTTACTCTTTAGGAGGAGACCGCCCCAGTCAAACTACCCACCAGGCACTGTCCGTAACCCCGATTCAGGGGCCAACGTTAGAACATCAAAACTACAAGGGTGGTATTTCAAGGTTGACTCCACAACAACTAGCGTCGCTGCTTCAAAGTCTCCCACCTATCCTACACATGTAGGTTCAATGTTCAGTGCCAAGCTGTAGTAAAGGTTCACGGGGTCTTTCCGTCTAGCCGCGGGTACACAGCATCTTCACTGCGATTTCAATTTCACTGAGTCTCGGGTGGAGACAGCGTGGCCATGGTTACACCATTCGTGCAGGTCGGAACTTACCCGACAAGGAATTTCGCTACCTTAGGACCGTTATAGTTACGGCCGCCGTTTACCGGGGCTTCGATCAAGAGCTTCTCCCTAAGGATAACCCCATCAATTAACCTTCCGGCACCGGGCAGGTGTCACACCGTATACGTCATCTTGCGATTTTGCACAGTGCTGTGTTTTTAATAAACAGTCCCAGCCACCTGGTCACTGCGGCTCCCGTCCGCTTAGAGAGCAAGTCTCATCACAGATAGGAGCGTACCTTCTCCCGAAGTTACGGTACGATTTTGCCTAGTTCCTTCACCCGAGTTCTCTCAAGCGCCTTAGTATTCTCTACCTGACCACCTGTGTCGGTTTGGGGTACGATTCCATATAATCTGAAGCTTAGAGGCTTTTCCTGGAAGTATGGCATCAACAACTTCATCACCGTAGTGACTCGTCTCGTGTCTCAGTCTTAA
>NZ_AUTN01000119.1:8065-83809 GCF_000497955.1 Pseudoalteromonas sp. TAE56 | reverse complement strand
ATTACGCTACGATAGTTGCTACAACACCAGCACCTACAGTACGGCCACCTTCACGGATAGCAAAACGAAGACCTTCATCCATCGCGATTGGTGCGATTAGAGTTACTGTCATCTTGATGTTATCACCAGGCATTACCATTTCTACGCCTTCTGGTAACTGTACGTCACCCGTTACGTCAGTTGTACGGAAGTAGAACTGTGGACGGTAACCTTTGAAGAATGGAGTATGACGACCACCTTCATCTTTCGAAAGTACGTATACTTCTGAAGTGAATGTAGTATGTGGGTTGATTGAACCAGGCTTAGCTAGTACTTGACCACGTTCAACGTCTTCACGTTTAGTACCACGTAGAAGTGCGCCGATGTTTTCGCCAGCACGACCTTCGTCTAGAAGCTTACGGAACATTTCAACACCAGTACAAGTAGAACGAGTTGTATCATTGATACCAACAATTTCTACTTCGTCATTGATGCGGATGATACCAGCTTCAACACGACCAGTTACAACTGTACCACGACCCTGGATTGAGAAAACGTCTTCGATAGGCATGATGAATGGCTTATCGATGTCACGCTCTGGCTCTGGGATGTAAGAATCAAGTGCGTTTGCAAGCTCAACAATCTTATCTTCCCACTCTTTCTCGCCTTCTAACGCTTTAAGCGCAGAACCAGCGATTAGAGGTAAGTCATCACCTGGGAAATCGTATTCTGAAAGAAGTTCACGAACTTCCATTTCTACTAGTTCAAGTAGTTCTTCGTCATCTACCATGTCACATTTGTTCATGAACACGATGATGTAAGGAACGCCAACTTGACGAGAAAGAAGGATGTGCTCACGCGTTTGTGGCATAGGGCCATCTGTCGCAGCAACTACTAAGATCGCGCCGTCCATTTGAGCAGCACCAGTGATCATGTTTTTAACATAATCGGCGTGACCAGGACAATCTACGTGTGCGTAGTGACGTGTAGGTGTATCGTATTCAACGTGAGACGTTGAAATAGTGATACCACGTTCGCGCTCTTCTGGAGCGTTATCGATTGATGCGAAATCTTTAGCAACACCGCCGTATACTTTTGCAAGTACGTTAGTGATTGCTGCAGTTAGTGTAGTTTTACCGTGGTCAACGTGGCCGATTGTACCAACGTTTACGTGCGGTTTTACGCGTTCAAACTTTTCTTTTGCCATGACGGAACCTATCAGTTTTGTGTATCTAAATTACATATGAAAATAATCCACCAGAGGTAGATTAAGTTAATTTTTTCAAATAGTATTTTCTGACAGATAAAGGAAGTAATCAAGGAGATTCTTAGGACTGGTGCTGATAGGCAGAGTCGAACTGCCGACCTCACCCTTACCAAGGGTGCGCTCTACCAACTGAGCTATATCAGCAACACAAGAACTGGAGCGGGCAGCGGGAATCGAACCCGCATCATCAGCTTGGAAGGCTGAGGTAATAGCCATTATACGATGCCCGCATAAAAATCTGTTCTTAAACTACCTCTAACCGTCAAGAATAAAGTGGTGGAGGGAGCTGGATTCGAACCAGCGAAGGCTGAGCCGTCAGATTTACAGTCTGATCCCTTTGGCCGCTCGGGAACCCCTCCACGATAATTCTCTACTAATTCACTTCCGGTAAAAGGAAAGTGGTGCCGACTAACCGAGTCGAACGGTTGACCTACTGATTACAAGTCAGTTGCTCTACCAGCTGAGCTAAGTCGGCACTGCTTTAGTACGGGGCGAGATATTAGAGTAAGGTTTATTGGGATGCAACAATAAAATTAAAAAAAGTGTAAATTTTTAGTTTAAATGCTCAATATTCACGCGAAAACACGTTTTTTGCACTTTTTTATACTGTTTCGGTTAATTCATACCAATAATTTAAGCCCTTCATTACTAACAATGAATCAAAAATACTTCCTGCAAATTGCTGTTGCAATAGCGAGCCATAGCCACCAGCAAAAATAATTTGTATTGCCTGTTCTGTTTTTTGAGCTGTTAAATGCAGTTTAGCTTGCTCAATTGCTCCGATGGTTGCCACTAAAGCACCATTTTTTAAACCGTTTGGCGTGTTTTTACCCAATTCATTAGTAAATGGTGTTTTACCGTCATCAAAAACACGTTGGGTGTTTTGTGTAAGCGATGAGGTCATTAAATCAAGCCCAGGTAAAATCCAGCCGCCTAGATGCTTACCTTCATTATCAAGCACATCAATTGTTGTCGCAGTACCTGCATCAACAACAATGCATGCTTTATGTGGGTATAATGTAAAGCCTGCAATAAGCGCAAGCCACCTGTCTATGCCTAAGTTACCCACATGCTCGTAAGCGCATACAAGATCTCCAAGCGTTTTGGTTACTTTGGCTTCAAAGCAAGTAATATTATTGCTAGCCGCTTGCGTTAGAATATCGTTTAATAAATCACTGCGCCCTACGCACGCATAAATCACTTCGGTTATTTGCAACCAAGGTAGGTTATTTATATCTGCTGGTTGTGCTTGATCGTTATCCCACAGCACAGCTTTTAGTGATGTATTTCCTACGTCGATCAGTAATCTCATACTTGCGCCTTTCTAAGGGAGACTTCCCCACCGTAATAACTTTTTACTTCACCATCTTGGCGAATTCGTATTCCACCTTGTGGGTCAATACCTTCACATATTCCACGCCAGCTTCGGTGCCCTGTATTAAGCTCAACATAATCACCAGCAAATGCATTGAGTGAATTCCATTGCTCATACATATTTTGCAAACCTGTTTGGCGATACTGCACTAAACGCTGCTCTAAATGATGAGTAAGCGATGCCACCAACTGGTTTTTATCTAGCTGTTGGGTATGTTGATTTAAGTCGGTCCACGCTTGGTCTATATGTTGGCTAAAGCTGTCTGGCATTTGTAAGTTGATACCTATACCAATCACAAGCTGACAAGGACCTTGCGGCTGTCCGTCGAGTTCAACTAATACACCTGCAAGCTTTTGCTTATTTATATAAATATCGTTAGGCCATTTAAGCTCTACGTCAATTTGGTATAACGCTTTAATTGCATCATAAACTGCAAGGCCTACTGCAATTGATACACCCATTGCAGCTTGAAGCCCGTCATCTAAACGCCAAAAGTAACTGTAATACAAATTAGCGCCGAAGGGTGATTGCCAAACACGGCCGCGTCGGCCGCGCCCTGCTTGCTGCATTTCAGCAACAATAACAGTCCCAGACTCAAGCGCTGTTTTAGCCTGTATACGGCGCATAAGCTCACTGTTGGTCGAATCTATAATAGGGTGTACTTCTACATTGGCCGTATTATCACCTAGCGCTTTGTAGTGTTGATCAATTTGCGTTTTATTTAAAAGGCCCACCTGACTATTCAAACAATAGCCTTTGCCAGTCACTTTAAAAATATCCAAGCCCATTTCTTGTAACGTTTTAATATGTTTACTAACCGCAGCTCGGCTAATTCCTAGCTTTTCACCCAAGGCTTGCCCAGATACAAAGCCTCCTTGGTTGAGTGCATTTAAAATAGCGAGTTTGTTTCCATCAGGTGCTTTCATTGCTCAGGCTCCGCGTTAATATGGCATTCGCTACACGAATCTATCAAACGTACTTCGTGCTCAAGCATAATGTTGTAGCGCATATAAACCACTTGCTGAATGTGTTTAATCATTTTTATTAGGTCACTACCTTCACTATTTCCGTGATTAACAAGCACTAGCGCTTGTTGTTCATGCACTTCTACACCGGCCTCGCGGTGCCCTTTTAAACCACTTTTATCGATTAGCCAACCTGCTGCGACCTTGTGATGGCTTTGCCCATATTCGTAATGAGGTAAATCTGCAAACTGCTTTAATAGCTCAGCTAACTGCTGGTTAGTAATTATTGGGTTTTTAAAAAAGCTACCCGCATTGGCAAGTGTATATGGGTTAGGTAATTTGCTATTGCGCGTTTTTATAACCTGATCGAATACTGCTTGCGGGGTAATGCTTGAGAGCTGCTGCAGGGGGCCATAACTTAATACTGGTTGCCACTTTTTTGGAAGCGCTAAATGCACTTGCGTGATCACCGCTTTATTTTTAAGGGCATGTTTAAATATTGAGTCTCTGTAAGCGAATTCACATTGCTCGTTATTTAGTGAGTGCATAGTTTTAGTGGTTATATCAAAGTATTCTACCAACTCAATAAATTTAGCTATCTCAACGCCATAAGCACCAATATTTTGTACCGGCGATGCGCCAACAGTGCCCGGTATAAGTGCTAGATTTTCAAGCCCTGGTATATTTTTCTCTAATAAATAACTGACTAGTTGATGCCAGTTTTCGCCTGCGGCAATAGTTATTAGTGTGTCGTTCTCACGATCAGTAATTTTAATCCCTTTTAAGGCTATTTTTATAACCGTACCCATGTAGTCATTTAAAAATACGGTATTACTGCCCTCGCCTAGCAAACAAAACGGTGTACTAAAACTTTGCGTTTTAAGTTGCTCAAGCTGAGTAATTTCAACAAAATTTTGGCATTGGCTGTTTAATGCGAATGTATGTAAGGAGTGTAATGAATGCGCCACAAAGCTCTCTAAAAATACCGGTAACTAATCGCAATAGTTTACCTCATCGTCGCAAATGTGGCACTAGATTGTAAAAATCACTCAACCCACCGTGCCAATCGTGATATAAAACCAGCACTTTTTTATTTGTGTTCAGAGTAATGATGAAAATTAAACCTCTTTTTTTAAGCCTCGCTATGGCGGGTATGTGTTCGCAAGCAATGGCTAATGCGATTGACCAAAACTCGTATGCTAACCTTGATGATGTTGTTACTACTCACTTAAACCTTGATTTAGATGTCGACTTTGCCGACAAGCAGTTAGAAGGTTTTGTTGAGCATACTCTTCAGTGGAACAACAGCAAAAGTAGAACGCTTGTACTTGATACCCGCGACTTAGACATTGATAAAGTAATGTACAAAGATCAAAGTGGTAACTGGAAAAAGGCGACTTTTGATTTAGCTAAGCGAGATGACGTTAAAGGTTCAAAGCTTACTATTGTGTTTAAAAACCAAGCTGAAGTAGTTCGTATTTACTACAACAGTCGTCCAGAAGCTTCAGGCCTGCAATGGTTAACACCCACGCAAACGGCAAGTAAAACGCATCCATTTATGTACAGCCAATCGCAAGCAATTCATGCACGTAGTTGGATCCCAGTGCAAGATACACCCGCAATGCGTGTAACTTACTCTGCACGAATTCATACACCAAAAGATATACGTGCTGTAATGAGTGCCGATAACAAAGATGCGCTTTATAAAGATGGCGACTACATTTTTGATATGCCACAAGCAATTTCACCTTACCTAATTGCTATTGGTGCGGGTAACTTAGAATTTAAAGCAATGTCGCACCAAACGGGCATATTTGCTGAGCCGACAATTTTAGATGCCTCAGTTGCTGAATTTGATGACACCCAAGCCATGATCGATAAAACAAACGCTATGTATGGCGAATATGCGTGGGGTCGTTACGACTTATTAATGCTACCGCCAAGCTTTCCGTTTGGTGGCATGGAAAATCCACGCTTATCATTCATAACTCCAACGGTTGTTGCCGGTGATAAAAGCTTAGTTAACCTTATTGCCCATGAGCTTGCTCATTCTTGGTCTGGTAACTTAGTAACTAACGCTACGTGGGAAGATTTGTGGTTAAACGAAGGTTTTACCTCGTACGTTGAAAACCGCATTATGGAAGAAGTATTTGGTCGTGACCGTGCGGTTATGGAACAAGCACTTGATTCAGCGTCTTTACGCGCACAAATTAAAACAATTGATGCACCAGATACACGCCTTAATTTAAAACTTAATGGCCGCGACCCAGACGATGCGTTTAGCTCAGTGCCTTACACTAAAGGTCAGTTATTTTTAATCTATCTAGAAAACAAATATGGCCGCGATAAGTTTGACCCGTTTGTAAAAGCGTACTTTAAAGAGTTTTCGTTTAAATCACTTACTACCGCGCAATTTGTTACTTACTTAAAAGCTAACTTAATTGAGAAGTACCCGGGTGTTGTAAGTATGGATAAAGTAAACGAATGGATTTTTGAGCCAGGCTTACCAAGTGATGCGCCAAACCCTACTTCAGATGCATTTGATAAAGTAGATACTGCAACAGCAGCATGGCTAAAAGGCGACACAACAGCAGCTCAACTACCAACAGCTGATTGGTCTGTGCATGAGTGGCTACACTTTTTAAATAACTTACCACGCGATTTAAGCATAGAGAAAATGAGCGAGCTTGATAGTGAATTTAATCTAACGCAATCAACGAATGCTGAACGTGCATTTGCTTGGTTTATGCTAGCAGTAGGTAATGGTTATCAACCAATTTATCCTGCGCTTAATAAGCACCTATCAGGTATTGGCCGTCGTAAGTTAATTGTACCGTTATACAAATCACTTATCACTAACGGTAAAAAAGAGTGGGCACAAAGCGTGTACTTAAAAGCACGCCCTGGGTATCACCCTCTTGCACAAGGTACTATTGACGCATTATTTGAATAAATAGCGTTAATTAGAAACTAAAAAGGGCCAAATTTGGCCCTTTTGTTTTGCTATTTTTCTACTTTGTCACTTTTTCTAAAAAAGCTTTACGCTCTGCAGTTGTGGCTTGTTGCCACCAAAAATCAAGCATTTGCGGCGCACTTGGCATGCCTTTACCTGTAATTGGTGCTATCGGCTTTATTGGCTGACTAGGACGAGAAGGTCCTGCAGGCATTGTATTTTGCATTGCCGGTTTATTGCTTGCTAGCTGCGTGTTAGAAATAACACTTAAAGGTTTAGCAACAGCGCTACTTTTTGCTTTTAAACTCACTTGAGGGGCTTCTGCAAATACTTTTGCAGATACCGCATTTTCAGCACGATTAAACACTAAGGTATAATCTTTACCTGCTTCAACAGTTACATTTACCCAAAATGGTTCCGACTCTATAACTTCATGCGTGTCATAATCATCTTCATATAAATCGGTGTATTTTAGCCTAAGCTGATAGGTCCCTGGAGCAAGCTCGACATCGTCAATACGACCAAACAAAGAGCTTTCTAGCATTTTATCGCCCACTTGCAGTGGTACAATTTCTTCTGGAAAGTGAATATTCTCAGCATTAGCCGAAAAACTAACTAGTAATGCAACTGCACTACTTATTAAAATTGGTTTAAGCATATTAACTCCTTTATTTGATTTCAGTTTGACACTGCTTTGAAAGTTTGTCATTAGTGAGCTTAAAATTCACAACACTTAATTAGGAACACACTATGAGCCAAGAAACTATTTTTACCAAAATAATTAATCGTGAAATTCCGGCAGATATTATTTACGAAGATGAAAACACTCTCGCATTTAAAGATATAAACCCACAAGCGCCATTTCATGTATTAATTATCCCAAAAAAAGCAATTGCTACTATAAATGATATAAATCCTGAAAACTCACATTTAGTAGGCAACTTATACGTAGCCGCAGCTAAATTAGCTAAGCAACATAATTTTGCTGAGGACGGATACCGCGTAGTTATGAACTGTAACGAACATGGTGGGCAAACTGTTTATCACATACATTTACACATGCTTGCCGGTAAAGAGATGGGGTGGCCACCTTATCAAAATGTAAAAAAAGTAAATTAATTAAAATTTTTCACTAAACTATTCCACTCAACTAATTAGTTACAAATGTTATGGTTTTTCATGGTTATAAATAATAAATAGTTACTTATTTGCAACATTTTATGTTTAAATAATCGTAATATCGTATTTGTTATTGAGTACATCAACGACTTTCTAATACAAAAGGTGTGGAAGTCGTGATAAACTCAGTCAGTCAGCTTTATAAAAGAGTATAAAAACATGAGCAGTTCAGCCTTTTTGTTATTAGATCAAGAGCCAATTAACACTATTGGTATTAACGTTTTAGAACCTTTGTTAAAAACGCAAGGCCTTGACGTAACCACAGGTACTAATATTTTAGACATACCTGAAGGGACTCGACTTTTGTTTATTGAAACATCAAGCAAGGATGCATGGGGAAAACTAAAAGAACAACTAGTAAACCTACGTATTAAATGCGATATCATATTATTTAATCTAGACGAAAACCCTGAACTTGCTAACCGTGCATTGTTGAGCGGTATTCGTGGCGTGTTTTACACAACAGATAACGCCGATGTATTAATGAAAGGTATTCGCTTACTACTTGAAGATCAACTTTGGTATCGCCGCGATATAATGTGTAATGCATTAAATCGTATGCTTCAGTTTAATAAAGATGCCCTGCATAAATTAACTGAAGGTGATATTGAGCCTGTTAAACTCACTAAACGAGAAAAAGCAATAATCTCACTAATGAGTAAAGGTTCGAAGAATAAAGAGATCGCAGAAGATTTAAGTATCAGTCCACACACTGTTAAAACACATTTATATAGCGCATTTAGAAAAACTAAATGTCGTAACCGTATTGAGCTCCTATCTTGGGCACAGCAAAATATTCCTGATGAAATTCGTTAATCAAATATTTAGTTTAAAATTAAAAGCAGACACTTAGGTGTCTGTTTTTGTATGTGTTGCATACTTATTTAATACTAATTTGCTTACTTAAGTGATCTGTTTTGAAAATTGGTATAAGTGTATACTTTTAATAATATTTGTTTAAAAACTACTTTGCTGGACTATTAATGCTCGACTCTTTCACTCTTTATTTTGCCAGCATCGCCATCATGGTTGTAATGACTTTACTTAACTTTTTGACGTGGCGAACAAACAAACAAATTCCAGGCACATTGCTTTATATTTTCTATCCCATATTGCTATTAGGCTCAGTTATTGGCTTTACTCTTGTTGGTGATACACATAATTTAGTAATTATTAGCGCTGCCAGTAGCATGATGTTTGCCGCATCAATAGTGCACTGCCTTTCACTTAGTCAGTTTTTAAATTGTCGCGGTATTGGTTTTAAATTACTTTGCTCAGTGACCGTTTTTTGCACTGTAATGCTTGGCTATTACACCTTTTTTGACCCATCTTTACACGAAAGAGTAATTGCATCCGATATACAACACATAGCAGAAGCCGGTTTTTTACTGTTTATATTTATTAAGTGTGCACGCAAACCCTATCCTAATGGCAGTATTGTATACATAACCATTTTAACGCTTGTTGCTTTAAGCTTTATTGGCCGCTCGTTATTTATGAATAACATTGAACAAAAAAATCTTTTAGTAAACGGCTGGCTTAGCTCTTTGCTATTTTTAAATGGCGTAATTGCGCCCATGTTTTATGCTGCAGGTATGGCGTTATTGTGTAATGAGCGCAGAGAGCAGCATCTCAATAAATTAGCCGATAAAGCACAAAAAGATTTAGAAATACGCGGGCTCTTTTTATCAACTATAAGCCACGAAATTCGCACCCCGCTTAACGGTATTTTGGGCAGCGCCCAACTTGTTATGAACCAAACAAGTGATACTCGCAATAAAGCCTATTGCGAGGCGATTATAAATTCTGCCGAATCTCTTAATTTATTGGTAGATAAAGTACTCGATTATGCAAGTTTGGATCAAAGTGACGAAGCGCTTTACGAAGAAGATGTCGAGTTTAAAACATGGCTTAATAATTTATGCTTATTACTAAGTCCTCTCGCCGAGCAAAAACAGCTCAAGTTTGAACTAATATGTAATATTCCTGAGCAAGCCTGTTATTACTGCGACCAGCAAAAACTTAGGCAAATAATTATTAATTTAGTGGGTAATGCCATTAAGTTTACAGACCACGGAACCGTTAAAATTCAGGTTGATTTAGTTTTAGAAAAGCAACTTGAGCACACTATAAAAATTAGTGTAAAAGATTCAGGGCCAGGTATAGAAAATGATGAGATAGCTTACTTAACAGAGCCCTACGTACAAAGCAGTGCAGGAAAAGAGAAAGGTGGGACCGGCCTTGGTTTAGCTATTACCAGTCGCCTACTTGAAAAGCTCAGTAGCCGACTCGAAATAGCTAGCCAGCTTGGAACCGGCAGTGTATTTAGCTTTACCGTTACTTTTACCTTAGGTGAATTAAGCCTTGTAGAGCAGCGCCATCAAACTAAAGATTACTTAACAGGTCTTGATGTACTACTGGTTGAAGATTTAGATTTAAATCAAAAAATTGCTATAGAATTTATGGCCGACGATGAGCACAAAATTAAGCTCGCAAAAGATGGAAAAAGCGCCATAGAACTCATGCAAGCTCACCACTTCGATGTTGTTTTGCTTGATATGAACCTACCTGATTTAACAGGCCAAGAAGTACTTAAACGGCTAAAACGCATTGATCATAAAAATCAAAGAACGCCAGTACTCGCATTTACTGCAAGCCTTAGCCCTGACGAAATAAAAGAGTATTTAGAATTAGGTATAAAAGACATTGTAGGTAAGCCTATTAAGCACGAGAAGCTTCGCCAAGCACTTAGCGACTCTCAATCTAATCAAACTGCGAGTATTGCAGTAGAGCTTATTGATACCTTGTATGACAAAACAGCAGCCGAAACACTCACCAGCTCGTTTAGTGAAGATGAAGTGTCGTCGATTTATAATGAGTTTGTGCTCTCGGCGCGTAACAAGCTAATTCGCTGCCAAAAGCTTATTGACCAACAACCAGAGCAATGCATTAAGCTTTTACATCGACAAGCAAGTACCGCTCTGCAATTGGGTTTTAATCGCTATGGTATTGAGCTTAAAAAAATAGAGCGCCGTTTACTCGATAAAAAACAACACAACGATATGCTTGATGAAGCGTTAGATCTGTGGCAAAGAAGCTTAGAGCAATATTTAAAGTTTGTGCGTGGGCAGTTAGAGTGATAGTGAATTAGCTTTAAAAACAGCTAATTATTAGCCTCTTCCATATTTATCATCAAATCGCTCTATGTCGCTTTCATCAAGTACAGCACCGGTTTGCACTTCAATGACTATTAACGGCTCTTTTTGATTATTAGCCAAGTTATGAATTTGTTTTGCGGCGATATAACACGATTGGTCTTGCGTTAGCGTATACGCTTGCTCATCAATGCATACATCTGCAATACCCGAAACCACAACCCAATGTTCAGCGCGATGCTGATGGCGCTGCGTCGAAAGCTTAGCACCGCTGTTAACAGTAATTTTTTTAACTTTAAAGCCAGTGCCCTCAACTAAAGTACGGTAATTTCCCCACGGGCGAAAAACCACTTGATGATGGTTAAGTTTATCAGCCTGTGTTGTCGCAATTTGCTTGAGCAACAAAGGCAGAGAATCCAGCTCATTTTGATTTGCGATTAACGTGGCATCATGAGTATGAATAATCGCTAAATTACTCACCCCAAGCGTGGCTATTGTATGCTCAGCCTCGTTAATAACTAAGTTATTAGTGCTTTTTTGAGCCATATAATTAGTATTTAAACTATTACCGTTTTCATCTTTTTTTGTAAGCGCATCAAGGGATGAAAAACTGCCTACATCACTCCATTTTAAATCAACAGGCATAACAACTACGTTATCGCTTCGCTCTAAAATAGCGTAATCTATTGAATCGCTTGGGCAGTGCTCAAGCGCACTGTTGCTTGGGCGGGTAAACTCTAAATCTTTAGTAAATTGTGCCGCTGCAGCGACACTCATTGCTATTTTTGGCGCAAACCGCTCGAGCTCTTTTAAATAAGCCGCAGGGGTAAATAAAAACATTCCGCTATTCCAGCTATAACCCCCTTGAGCTAAATAACGGTTCGCTGTATCTAAGTCAGGCTTTTCTTTAAATTGTGCAACATCGTAACAACCTGTTCCAGCAATAGCCGCGCCTTGTTTTATGTAGCCATAACCAGTATGCGGCTCTGTAGGTGTAATCGAAAACGTCACTAACTTACCTTGCTCGGCAAGTTTTACGGCTTCTGGGAGCTTAGCCGTTAATACATCAAAGTTTTCAATATGATGATCGGCAGGCATCACTAATAGCGGACCGGTAATCCCATTTTGCAGTGCATAGTGGGCGGCTAATGCGATGGCAGGCGCGGTATTTTTACCGTTAGGCTCAAGTAGTAATGCGCTAGCAGCTGAGCTTGCAGCTTGCTCTGCGGCAATAAATCGGTGCTGTTCGTTACACACTAAAATAGCATTACCGAACAACCCATCAGAAACACGTGCCAATGTACTTTGCAGTAATGATGTGTTTTCACTAAGTAGTGGTAAAAATTGTTTAGGCATTGCTTGGCGAGAAAGCGGCCACAAGCGAGAGCCTATACCACCAGCTAAAATTACAGGAGTGATTAAAGTGTTCATTACGAAATTTGCCGCCAACAAAAAATATCAGCAACTATTTTAACACTTTATTGGCTCTGCGCTAAATTAACGTGCACTATATTAGTGTAAAAGAATCTGCGTCTAAATAGGCTGGAAACGCTGCTTTAAACTCATCCAGTGGTGCTTTTTCAAGTGTTATAGTAACTAGTTGTTCGGTGTCATCTTGCGCTTTAGTTAATGCATCGCCTTTAAAGTCGTATACCGCTGTACCACCATTGTGCGCGGCACCATTACCATCATCCCCTACGCGATTAACGCCTACTACGTAACACAGGTTTTCCATTGCACGTGCCATAAGTAGCGTATCCCATATGTGGCGGCGTACAGCTGGCCAATTTGCCACGTTTATCATTACATCGTAGTCGTTATTATTACGTTGAAATACCGGAAAGCGGAGGTCGTAACATACCTGCGGTAATAGTTTAAAACCGTTAATTTCAAAAACTTTGCGCGCCTGCCCTGCTACAACGTAATCGCCCTCACTGCCTAAGCGAAATAAATGACGTTTGTCGTAATAGCTCACCTCACCATCGGGCTTTACCCAATAAAACCGATTGGCTTTTTTATTGCCTTGTGCAACCAGTACCGAACCGGCAATAACCGCATTATGTTTATGAGCCTGTGCCTTTAACCAAGTAAGCACTTTACCGTTTTCGGGCTCTGCACAATCTAAATTAATAGCAAAGCCAGTCGAAAATGTTTCGGGCAGTAAAATAAGATCGGGCTGATTAGTAATTGCTTCAAGCTGTTTATTAAACATGGCTAAATTAGCGTCTTTATCAAGCCAGTGAAGCGAGCTTTGCAATGCTGTAATAGTTAAAGTTGACATAATATTTGCGCAGCCTCTATGAGAGTGTTGTCGTTTTTAGCAAAGCATAAACGAATGACTTTATCGGTTGGGGGCTTTTGATAAAACACACTTAACGGAATAGCCGCAACACCTGCTTGCTCTACTAACCAATGGCAAAATTCAACATCGTTTAAATCCGATACATCGCCGTAATCTAACAATAAAAAGTAAGTGCCTTGGCTAGGTAAAATTTTAAAACGGCTGTTACTTAAATGACTCGCTAATAAATCACGCTTTTGCTGATAAAACCTACTTAGCTCATCTATATGCTCGCCTTGCTGCTCTAGCATATCGGCAAGCGCATGTTGTGCGGGGGTAAAGCTTGAAAACGTAACGTACTGATGAATTTTTCTAAATTCGATAGATAAATCGGCAGGCGCAATACAGTAGCCCATTTTCCAGCCCGTGCTATGAAACGTTTTACCAAAACTCGATATAACAAAACTTTTGGCAAATAACTCATCATCGCGTAATACACTTAAATGCGGTTGTTCATCAAACGTAATATGCTCATATACCTCGTCGCTTATTACATATAAATTGTGAGTACCAACTAACTCTTTAAGTTCTTTTATATCTTGTGGCTGTAATATTTTACCGCTTGGGTTATGAGGCGTATTAATAATAATGGCACGGGTATTTTTAGTAATTGCTTGGCTTACTACTTGCCAATCAATAGTGTAATTTGGCGCACTTAAAGCAATGTGTACCGACCTTCCACCAGCAAGTTCAATTGCAGGTTGGTAAGAGTCATATGCAGGGTCAAATACAATCACTTCATCACTGGGGCGCACGATTGTTTGAATAGCCACAAACAATGCCTCTGTTGCACCCGAGGTAACAGTAACTTGATCAGCCGCGTTTATATCAGCGGCATATTTTCGTTTTGCTAAATCAGCAATTTGTTGCTGTAATCGTGGTACACCACTTGAAGGTGAATATTGATTAACGCCCTGCTGCACATAATAATTTAGCTGCGTTTTTAAAAGATCAGGAGCATCAAACTCAGGGAAGCCTTGAGAGAGATTAATTGCCGAAAACTCATTAGCCAACCCGCTCATTTGGCTAAATATACTAACGCCTAAATTTGGTAATTTACTTTCAAACACGTGAAGCCCTTAATGATGGTTTTGCGCTTAAAGCGATGCTATCATTGCTTAAAACAGAAGTATAGCCGTCTAAAAATAATTAACTTTACGCTCATTAGTGAGGAATGTATGCAAAACAATACCGCTATTTCACAACTTATTGAAGCCGGAAAATGGGTTAGCCAAAAAGGCTGGGTACCCGCAACAGGCGGAAACTTTTCAGCTCGTACTAGCACTGGCTTTGTTGTTACGGCAAGTGGGCACGATAAAGGCTCACTGACGCAAGAGCATTTTTTGCAATTAGACCACCAAGGCGAGCGCCTAAGTGGAGCTGTAAAACCATCGGCAGAAACACAATTACACCTAAGTTTGTATCAGCTTATACCTGATGCACAGTGTGTTTTACATACTCATTCTGTAGCCGCCACCGTACTGTCGCAAATTACCCAAAGTCATCAGCTTGATTTAACAGGCTATGAAATGCAAAAAGCACTGAGCGGCTTTACTTCGCATTTAGAAACGCTGAGCATTCCTATTTTCGATAACGATCAAGATATTGACCGATTAAGCCTGCTGGTCAGTGACCATCATTTACATACACCTATAGAACATGGCGTACTTATACGTGGTCATGGTTTATATGCAGTAGGACGCAATATTGATGAAGTTCGTCGCCACCTAGAAGCCTTAGAGTTTTTATTTAGCTGCGAGCTAGAGCGCTTAAAAATAATAGGTATTCAAGCGGGAGTGACTAAATGATTAAAGCCATTTTAACCGATATTGAAGGCACAATAACCCGCATCTCGTTTGTTAAAGAGGTATTGTTTCCTTACGCGGCAAAACAGTTACCGACCTTTGTACGCGCCAATGCTAACAAGCCCGATGTAGCCGAGCAAATCAGTGCCGTAAAAGCGCTTACAGAAAAGCCAAACGCCGATATAGAAGAAGTCATTAGCACCTTACTTACCTGGATTGACGAAGATAAAAAAATCACTCCACTTAAGCAGTTACAAGGCTTAATTTGGCAAACGGGGTATGAACACGGCGATTTTAAAGGTCATTTATACCCAGACGCCTTTGATTTTTTACAAGCTCAGTACAATAACGATATTACTTTGTATGTGTACTCGTCAGGGTCGGTAAAAGCGCAGCAGCTACTTTTTAAATACAGTGATTATGGCGACATTCGCAGCTTATTTACTGATTTTTTTGACACCAAAGTTGGCGCAAAACAAGAGCAAGCAGCCTATAACACTATTGTTAAGCTGTTACCGTTTAAAGCAGCAGAAATACTCTTTTTAAGTGATGTAGCCGGCGAGCTTGATGCCGCACAAGCTGCGGGCTTAAAAACTCTACATTTAATTCGTGATGGGCAAGCAAGCACTAAAGCACACCCTTATATTAATGACTTTAGCCAATTTACATTGGAGCAATTAGTATGAGCCAATTAACGGTGTATGCCGACAACAATGCAAACAAAGCACTCGTAAGCTCATCAAATGCTGATGATATTGCAAAGCAACTAGCTAAAGTAAACGTACGTTTTGAAAAGTGGCAAGCAAATGCAGAGATTAATGAGCACACTACTCATGAGCAAATTATTAGTGCGTACAAAAACGATATAGATCGGTTAAAAACCGAAAATGGCTATCAAACTGTAGACGTAATATCACTGGCTAAAGGAAACCCTGCTTCATCAGAGCTGCGCAAAAAGTTTTTATTTGAACATACTCATAGTGAAGACGAAGTGCGTTTTTTTGTAAAAGGGCAAGGACTATTTTGCCTGCATTTAGGCAATAAGGTTTATCAGGTACTTTGCCAGCAAGGCGATTTAATTTCAGTGCCAGAGCTTACCCCGCATTGGTTTGATATGGGGAGCGACCCTGAGTTCACTGCCATTCGCTTATTTAACAATACAGAGGGCTGGGTAGCAAAAAGTACGGAGTCATCTATTGCCAAGCAATTTCCACTATTATCGTAAGTTAGCCATACATTCAAAACCTTGGTCCACACTAATAAACATAATGTGGACCAAAACATCGCAAAATTATTTAAGCTTTAAAAGTTCGCCACTTTCTACTTGGCTTTGGTTATAAACGCCAGTATCTAACACCCACCCTGTAACCAGCTTTGCTGGTGTTATATCAAATGCAGGATTATATACATTAGCATTAGTGGGTGCCCATAGAGCCTCGCCAAAGCTACCGCTAACTCCGCGTACCTCTTGAGGATTACGTTGCTCTATTTCTATATCATTGCCACAAATAGTGTTTGTATCAAGCGTGGTAACAGGCGCGACTACGTAAAATGGAATATTATGAAAATGCGCAAGTACAGCTAAATTATAGGTGCCCACTTTATTAGCAAAATCACCATTGGCAGCAATACGATCAGCCCCAACTACTATTTTATCTACCTTCCCTGCAGCCATTAAACTTGCCGCCATATTATCGCAAATTAATGTGTAAGGTACTTGCCAGCGCTCAAGCTCAAAAGTAGTTAAGCGACCGCCTTGTAATAATGGTCGTGTTTCGTCAACCCAAACATGTACGTTGCCATGTTTTTGCTGCGCTTTATAAATAACACCCAGTGCCGTACCAATACCCGCAGTTGCAAGCGCCCCTGTATTACAATGGGTTAATATGTTGTCGCCGCTATTTATTAGTTCAGCGCCACGGTTTGCCATTCGCTCGCACAGCGCTATATCTTCTACAAACAACTGCTCAGCAGTGGTAACAATACCGGTAACATAATCGCTTTGTGTTAAAGCTTTACGTAGTGCCGCCATACAATGCATTAAATTAACCGCCGTTGGGCGAGTGGCTTCTAGTTCGTTGATTGCTTTTTCAAGCTCACTTTTAACTACCCCTTGCTCAGCTAAATACGCCACTAGCAAGCTCGCGCTTAAGCCAATAAGTGGAGCTCCACGCACTTTTAAACTAATGATCAGCTCTTTCATGGTTTCTACATCATGACACTGATGCCATACCTGCTGGTGAGGTAGTAAATATTGGTCGAGCACACTAAGCGACCCGTTTTCATATTTTAAACTGCTTGCGATTAAATTTTGCATAATGCTCAAGGTATTAAAAATGCGTAACGTTATTTTACACCACTTTGAATAACTCTCAAGTTGGACTTGTAGACATCTAAACATTTAAAGGTATAGAATGCTTAAAAGCTGATTTTTGAGATTTAAACCATGACTAACTATGTTGCTTTTAATGCACAGCGCGCTATCGATTATGTGTCGACGTTAATTGAATCTAACCAATGTAATTTTTTTGCCCACGGACAAACCTTAACGGCGTACGAGTTTGGTGATGGCAATCTTAATTTAGTATTTAGAATTACTGATGAGCAAAATAATAGCGTTATTTTAAAGCAAGCTTTGCCTTACGCCCGTTGCGTGGGTGAGTCGTGGCCATTAACGCTTGATAGAGCTCGTATAGAAGCACAAGTTTTGCTTAATCATGGCGCTATTTGCCCAACTTATACAGCTAGGGTTTTACATTATAGTAAAATGCAAGCGCTCACTATTTTAGAAGATTTAGGTAATTTACAAATACTGCGTACTGCACAAAATAATGCAGAGCAATTTCCTAAATTGGCGCAGCATGTAGCGACCTACTTAAGCCATACTGGTTTTTATAATTCAGACTTTTATTTAACCACACAAAATAAAAAAACACTTGTTAGCCAATTTACTAATCCCGAGCTTTGCCAAATTACTGAAGACTTATTTTTTAGCGATCCGTACATTGAGCACGAACGCAATAACTACCCAAAGCAACTACAAAGCGAAGTTGATGCAATACAAAAAAATAGCGCCTTAAAGTTAGAAGTCGCAAAACTAAAAGCTAATTTTTTATCTAACCCGCAAACATTACTTCATGGTGATATGCATAGCGGCAGTATTTTTGTTGATTGTAATAATACAAAGATGATCGATCCTGAGTTTGGTTTTTTTGGTCCTATTGGGTTCGATATTGGCTCTTTTATTGGTAATTTACTTTTAAATTATTGTGCGCAATACGGGCGTATTGAAGATTTTTTGGCTCGTCGTAATTACCAAACTCATTTATTAAGCACTCTTGTTGAATGCTATACCTTATTTGAACAACATTGGCTTACGCTTATCAATGAGCACACTACTGAAGCTGCGCTAAAGGCTACAGGTTATAGTGAGTACTTTATGAAAAGCGTACTACAAGACACTATTGGTTATTGTGGTGCTGAATTAATTAGGCGCACCATAGGGCTCGCACATGTAACCGATATAGATAGCATTAGTGATGAGGCTGCGCGTCTTACAGTGCAAAAACAAACATTAGCGCTAGGCGAGCAGCTTATTTTGAATGCCCAAACATGCGACAACAAAGAAGCATTTTTTAGTTTATTAATAAGCCAATTAAATTAAAAAAGGCGCTATCAGCGCCTTTTCCATTATTAAAATTTACTTATAATTTTCATAAATTTTATCAAGCGGCTCCGATAAACCACTTTCTTGCACTATACGTACGTGCTCACGCCTTAATTCGCGTGCGCTAGTAACACCACAAGAATGAGCTATAAGCCCCGCTCCGTAATGAATGTATTTATTATAGTTAGCTACTCGCTGCGCTTTATCAGCTACATTTAAACCGCGTTGCAAACGCTCGTTATGTGTAGTGATCCCCGTTGGACAGGTATCTTTATTACATTGCATTGCCTGAATACAGCCCAGTGCAAACATATGCCCTCGAGCCGACACAACAAAATCAGCACCCAGTGCCAATGCCCAAGCAACCTTGGAAGGAACAATTAATTTACCTGATGCGATTATTTTAATACGATCTCGCAGCCCATGCTTTTCAAGCATGTTAACTACCAGCGGTAAACTTTCACGTAGTGGTAAACCGACTGAGTCCATAAGCGGTTGTGGTGCCGCCCCCGTACCACCATCAGCACTATCTATGGTAATAAAATCAGGTGCTGACTCTATACCACGATGATTTATTTCAGCGAACAACGTTTCTAACCACCCGTAGGCACCAATTACCGCTTTAAAGCCTGTAGGCTTACCTGTCGCGTTACGTACCGTGGCAATCATATCTAGAATATCGGCTGGGTTTTTAATTTCAGGATGGCCATTGGGACTAATAGAGTCTTGCCCCTCTGGAATACCCCTAATTTTAGCTATTTCGGCATTAACTTTACGCCCTGGAAGCATTCCACCCTTACCTGGTTTAGCGCCTTGGCTCATTTTTAGTTCGAACATTTTGACTTGCTCGTGAGCCGCTATTTCTTTAAGTTTTTCGGTGCTTAAATTTCCATGCTCGTCTCGTGCACCATATTTAGCGGTACCAATTTGAAAAACAATATCGGCGCCCCCCTCCAAATGGTATGGGCTTAGCCCACCTTCACCGGTGTTCATCCAGCAACCTGCTAATTTAGCTCCTTTTGATAAAGCACGAACCGCAGGCTTTGAGAGCGCACCAAAGCTCATACCCGATACATTAAATAACGAATTAGTGGTGTAAGGTGTTTTACAGTATGGACCTAAAGTGACATTACTCGGGTCGAGTGCTTCTTCATCTAAAGTCGGAAACGCACAGTTCATGAACATAACTGTACCTGTTACTTCTAAGCTTTGTGTTGAACCGAATGCAGCAGTACGGTCAACATCTTTAGCAGCGCGATAAACCCAGCTTCGCTCTGCGCGGTTAAATGGCATTTCCTCTCTATCTTGAGCAAAAAAGTATTGTCTAAAAAACTCACCTTGGCGTTCAAAAAAATACCGGAAACGACCAATTACAGGGTAATTACGCCTAATAGCATGCTTTGTTTGCGTTACATCTCGAATATAAAAAATAATAACAGTAAGCACAACGAACCCGAGCACAACTATAAACATACTTGCAAATATATCGATACTAAACATTATAAAATTGCTCATTTATGACCCTTGGTGATTTTTAAAATAATAGCTAATAAGTACTGACCGTTTTAATGAAGTAAATGGCACATCATAATTATTAATCTGCTAGCTTAAAATAAATACAAGTACTTACCAGCAAACCTGTAACTTAAATAGCTAAAAAACAACTCAGTACCCACTTTAAAAAATTATACTTATTTACTTTCCAGCTTAACTGATTCCTTTTTAATATAAATGCGTACTTGCGTTTCAAGTACCGATAAAGGCACTGAACCATGACGTAATATTTGATGATGAAACTCACGAATATCAAAATCGTGCCCAAGTGCTTGCTCTGCTTCAGAGCGTAAACGTTTAATAGTTAATTCACCTATTTTGTACGAAAGCGCCTGTGCAGGCCATGTTATATAACGATCAGTTTCTGTTTTAACGTTATGCAGCGAAAGCGCTGTATTTTCACTCATAAAATTCATGGCACGCTCTCTGCTCCAGCCATACATATGCATACCCGTATCAACAACTAAACGGGCTGCTCGCCACATTTCATAGGTCAAGCGACCAAAACGGCTATATGGGTCTTGGTAAAAGCCTGCTTCTAAACCTAAATACTCAGAGTAAAGTCCCCAACCTTCGCCAAATGCCGAAAGGTAAGCATCACGACGATAACTCGGCAAATTTTCAAGCTCAGCATTGAGTGAGATTTGCAAATGATGACCTGGCACGGCTTCGTGCAACGTTAATGCCTCTAAAACATACAAAGGGCGCTTATCTAAAGCGTAAGTATTTACCCAGTAATACCCTGCTTCATCATCTCGATTAGAACCAGAATATCGACCTGTTGTGTATTTAGGGGCAATGCTGGCTGGCACGGGTGCTACGCCATAAGGTTTACGCGGTAAGGTATGAAATAACTTAGGCAGTTGTGCATCCATTTTTTTAGCAATATAAGAGGCTTCTTTTAAAAGCTGCTCAGGTGTTGTGGCGTAAAATTGTGGATCAGTGCGTAAAAAGTGAATAAATTCGGCAAACGTGCCTTTAAAACCTACTTCTGTTATTACGTCTTTCATTTCACTGCGGATTCGAGCAACCTCTTTCAATCCAAGTTCATGAATCTCTTTAGGTGTCATATCGGTAGTGGTGTAATACTTAGCTCTGTTTTTATAAAATGCCTCGCCATTAGGCGTCTCTGATATGCCAATACTTGTGCGTGCACTAGGCCGATACTGCTGCGTAAAAAACGCTAAGTAATTCTTATAAGACTGTATAACATCGTCTTTTATAATGTTTTTAGCTTTTTGTTGTAACGCTTTAAATTTATCGTCACTCAAACCTGCTGTATTAGTTAAAAAAGGTTTATAAAACTCAGATGTAGTTACATCGTCAACAATGTAAGCATTAATTGAGTCTTCATAACCCTCTAACACTGCTTTAGGTTGGGTAAGGCCTGTTTCGATCCCTTTTTTCATCCAATAGATGTTTTGTTCAAAAAAGCGTGGGACTTGTGTTAATCGAGTCAAATATACTTGGTAGTCTTGCTGATTTTTATATTGAGAGCTGTTTACTATGTACGATAAACCAGAATGAAAACCATATTCTGAGGTAAGCGGCATATAGTGCGCATTAAATACATATTCATCAACACTGTTTTGTACTTGAGCTCGAATAATATTGAAGTTTATTTGATTTTCATCACTTAACTTTGCAATATTAACTGCGTCTAGCTCAGCAAGTAGACTCGCTTTATTTTTATATTCTTGTGCTAAAAATTTGGGCGATAAATTTGGTAATAAATAACCTTCAACTCCCTCTAAATTGCTATAAGGATTAGTACTTTGCCTATAATCGACAATGCTTTTTGCTACTTGTGTAAATTGTTTATTGGCATTTGGTGTTGTTATTTGGCATGCACTCAATGAACATAAAATTGTGATGCCAAATAAAGATTGGCGAAGTGGCTTAACTAAAAAGTGATTCATTATAATGTAACTTAGCAGTGTTATTAATTTCATAAAACTATCGCAGGCTAAATAAATAGCAAGTAAATGAGACCAACTTTAATAAATAAACCTTACTAAAAACAAGTGTATTAAACTAAGAAACGACTCTAACATTGCCAATAGCAAGCTTAATTGATGAGAAAAACAGCTATCAAGCCGCTAAAGTAAAATTTAAGTTCCCTAACTTCTGTTTTTACTTTTAAATGGCGCACATAACGATTACTGTAGTAAAAAATAATAAAAAGCTCGGACGCATAACCGCCTCATGGAATGAGATATTCGAATTTGCACTTATGCGTACTTAGTTGGTATTTAAAAAATGATGTTCCATGATTCCATGGCTATTGCACAAGAAAAAATGACCAAAGTGTGTGTTTTTTTAGAGCGTTATGCGCTCCCACCTACGCCGCTGAATTATCAAGTTATTTATACTTATACCAGTCAAACTAATCTCAAGCTAAATAAAGCTTTAGATCGTGCTATTGCTGTTGAAGATAATATAGATAGCGTTTTAATTGAACAGCTACATTCTGAGTTTTTAAATACCGGCCACTTAGCGCAAGTCAACATGATTCAAAACGTTGATGGTGTTATAAATTCACTTTCTCAAAACTCTCATGCTACTGAGAAGCAAATAGTTCGTTTTGCGGGTCAAGTAAGCGAGTGCGTACATTCGCTTAATGAGAACAACATAGAACAAAGCCGTCAAGCGCTTGAAGTACTCCATAATCAAACCGCCGAATTACTCAACCAACATAAGCAATTTAAGCAAGAACTCAGTAAAGCTAAACAACTACACGAAAAAACACAAAAGCAACTTACTCAGCTTCGTAAACAACATATTATTGATAGTCAAACAGGGCTTTATAAGCGCCATTATTTAACGCAACAAACGCAAGTGTGGACTAATCAACAAAAGTCTATTTGCGCAATAGCGATTCAAATAGACAACCTTGATCATTTTACTGAAAATTATGGTGATATTATTGGTGAAGTCATTTTGAATAAAGTAGCTAAGCAAGTTCAAAAATATGTTTTTCAAAGTGGCTTACCTGGTCGCACAGCTAAAGATCAATTTACTGTTTTGCTCGCCGACATCGACCCAGATACGGCCAATGTAATAGCCGAGAAAGTACGAAATGGTGTCGAAAAGCTGCGCTTTGTTAGTTCAAAAACAGGGATTAAACTACCTAGTATTGGCTTATCACTAGGAATTGCTCAGCATCAACAAGAAGATGATTTTAATCAGCTAGCTAAAAAAGCATCTCATGCGGCTTATAAAGCACGTTCATTAGGGCAAAGTAGTTACACTGCAGGGCAATAAATTACCTGATAAATCATATTCAAATTGCACCTACTGTGTACAATAAAGTACACTAACCTCTATTGTCACGATAGAGATTAGTCATGAACGAAACCGAACAAAAGACCACGCATTTTGGTTATAAAACAGTAGCCGAGAACGATAAAGCTTCTATGGTTGCTGATGTATTTCACTCAGTAGCTGCAAAATACGATGTAATGAATGATTTAATGTCTTTTGGTGTGCATCGTTTATGGAAACGTCAAACTATTGCAAGCTCAGGTGTTCGTAAAGGCCATCATGTACTCGATTTAGCCGGCGGCACTGGCGATTTAACTGCAAAATTTAGCCAATTAGTTGGAGAAACGGGTCAAGTTGTTTTAGGTGATATAAACTCATCTATGCTTAAAGTTGGCCGTGAAAAACTACATAATCTTGGGTTAGTGGGCAATATCGACTACGTACAAATGAATGCAGAAATGCTGCCGTTCCCAGATAATAGCTTTGATGTGATCACTATTGCCTTTGGCTTACGTAACGTTACCGATAAAGACAAAGCATTGCGCTCTATGTACCGTATTTTAAAGCCAGGTGGTCGTTTACTTGTTTTAGAGTTTTCAAAACCAGAGCATGACGTACTTAGTAAAGCTTACGATTTTTACTCATTTAATTTATTGCCTACAATGGGTAAGCTAGTTGCTAACGACAGTGAATCGTATAAGTATTTAGCTGAATCTATTCGCATGCATCCAGATCAAGACACGCTAAAAGCGATGATGGAAGATGCAGGCTTTGAGCAAACAACATACCAAAACCTCACAGGCGGAATTGTTGCGCTGCATCGTGGTTTTAAATATTAAGGCTAGCAGTTATGGCACTTGAGAAAATAACAAAAAATAATAATGATGCAATGGCATCTGAATTTTTTATGTTACCTAATTTTGTGCTTTCGCTTATTGAGCGTGTACTAAATCAAGCTCTCAGCCTTGACCCACAATTGTCTCAAAAACTAAGTGCAGTTAAACATCAGCGCTTAGTGGTTGAAGTAAGAGATTGGCAACAAAGTATCCAACTTGTTTATAGCGCTGAGCAATTGCACTTATACAGTGCTCAAAGTAACGAAAACGCAGATTGTATGATCAGCGCAGATATAGACACGCTTTTAGCACTTAAAAACCCAGCTATGCTTACCCAGTTAATTCGCCAAGATAAGCTCGACTTACAAGGCGATTTAAATATTGCGCAAACTTATAGTAATGCGTTTTCAAGCATTGATATTGATTGGCCTGAACAGCTTTCTAAATACATTGGCGATACCCCCGCTCAGCAGTTATATCTACACCTAAAAAAACTAAAACAAAAGAGCAGCAAAACTAATGCTAAAATAGGTACAATGCTTACAAGTTTATGCCAAGACGAGCTCGCAATTACTATTCACCCATTAGAACTTGAGCAATTTAAACAAAAAAATAGAGAACTCAAAGGCCAAGTAGCTGCTGTTGAGCAGCGTATAAATACCCTGTTAAACTCTTTTTTACCTTCAAACACCCGCTAAGGATTTTTTGTGTCGACTGCACGTTTGTATAACATCACCAAAACTTTACTTCGCTATGGGCTAGACGAGCTAATTCCTAAACATAAGCTCCCTTGGTTTGGTAAAGTAGCTCGTGGCAGTTTGTTTTGGCTGCGTAATCAGCACAAAGAAAAACCTGCAGGACTACGTTTACGTTTGGCACTACAAGAGCTTGGTCCCGTTTGGATTAAGTTTGGCCAAATGCTCTCTACTCGTCGTGACTTACTCCCTCATGATATCGCTTTAGAGCTTGCCTTTTTACAAGATCAAGTTCAGCCATTTGAAGGCGAGCTTGCACAAAAAATCATAGAAAAAGCGCTAGAAATTAACGATATAAGTGAATTGTTTAGTGAGTTTTCACAAACACCTCTAGCCTCTGCATCTATAGCGCAAGTGCATACAGCAAAGCTTATTGATGAGCAAAGCATTGAGCAAGATGTAGTAATTAAGGTTATTAGACCAAATATTTACGAGCAAATTAATGCCGATTTAGCGTTAATGGAAAAGCTCGCTAAGGTACTTGCAAAAGTCCATAACGAATCAAAACGTCTACGCCCCGTTGAAGTAGTTAAAGAATATAAAAAAACACTCCTAGACGAGCTCGACTTAATGCGCGAAGGTGCCAATGGCATTCAACTTAAGCGCAACTTTGAAGGCTCTGAATCATTGTATATTCCTGCAGTTTACAGTGATTATAGCCGTAGTAATGTCCTAGTAATGGAGCGTATTTACGGTATACCCGTCTCTGATACCGATTCACTTCTGGCGCAAAACACGAATATGAAATTACTTGCTGAGCGCGGCGTAGAAGTGTTTTTTACGCAAGTGTTTAGAGACAGCTTTTTTCATGCCGACATGCATCCGGGTAATATATTCGTCTCTCGCGAGCATCCTGAAAATCCAATGTATATCGGTATTGACTGCGGTATTGTTGGTACTTTGAGCAAAGAAGACAAACGTTATTTAGCTGAAAACTTTATTGCCTTTTTTAATCGTGATTATCGCCAAGTTGCACAGCTACACGTTGATTCTGGCTGGGTACCACACGATACCAGCATTGAAGAATTTGAATTTGCGATTCGCACAGTGTGCGAGCCTATATTCAATAAACCGCTTGCTGAAATTTCATTTGGTCACGTGCTCGTAAATCTATTTAATACCGCACGTCGTTTTAACATGCAGGTTCAACCGCAATTAGTATTACTGCAAAAGACCTTATTATACGTTGAAGGATTAGGGCGTCAGCTATATCCACAACTCGACTTATGGAAAACAGCTAAACCCTTTTTAGAAGATTGGGTTAAGCAGCAAGTTGGACCGCTATCAGTACTGAAGCAAATGTATGCTAACTTGCCATTTTGGGCTGAAAAAATGCCTGAACTACCTGATCTAATTTACCAGAATTTAAAGCGTGCACCACACGCTCATAAACCTCAAGAACAAAAGGTATCTCATAAACCTTTAATATTGAGTTTATTTGGTAGTGCTACAATGATTATGGCAACACTTTGTTATTTACAGCACGATTTAATAGCTGCAGGTATTACTATAAGCTTATCGGCTATTAGTTTTATAACAGCATGGCGCAACGCATAAACTGAGTGCTATTTGCGCTATTGGGCGTATAATTAGTATTTAAAATATACATTTAACCGTTTATATATTGGAGAAAACCATGGGTTTTGGTGGTATTAGTATTTGGCAATTATTAATTGTTTTAGCGATCATAGTTTTACTTTTCGGTACAAAAAAACTACGCGGTATGGGTGGTGATATTGGAGGCGCTGTTAAAGGCTTTAAAAAAGCAATGTCAGACGACACAGCGAGTGAACAAGAAAAGTCAGAGCAAATTCAACAATCAGAAAAAAGCACCGTTGACGGCTCAACCAATACTGAAAAAAACAAAGATAGCAATAAGGTTTAATTAGTATGGGGATGTGGGAACTTGTTGTTATTTTTATTGTTGGCTTAGTAGTGCTTGGCCCAGAACGCTTACCTGTTGCTATTAGAACAGTAAGTAAATGGGTTAAAACAGCTAAGTCACTTGCCAACTCGGTAAAAGCCGAAGTAAGTGAGGAACTGCGTATTCACGAACTTCACGAAAACCTTAAAAAAGCAGAACAACAAGAACTAAAAGATTTAAGCCCTGAGTTACAAAGTTCATTAACAGAGTTACAAAAAGCGGCTGAGTCAGTTACTCACAGCTACAAGAAAAAACAACCGGATACATCAAATAACCAACAACTTGATGAAAAAAAGTGAAATTTATCTCTCACTTTGTGGTCAACTTATTACATGGTATAAAAAATAATGGCTGAGGAAGTAAAATCGGGATTTGTAGCTCATTTAATTGAGTTGCGTGATCGGCTAATAAAAGCACTATTGAGCATTTTCATTATTTTTATTGCCATAGTATATTTTGCGAATGACATTTATGCCTTTGTTGCACAGCCGTTAGTTTCGCATTTGCCAAGTACTGCAACTATGATTGCAACCGACGTTACTGCCCCCTTTTTTGCACCTTTCAAACTAACTTTATTTGTCGCTTTATTTGCGTCAATTCCGTGGATATTGCATCAAATTTGGGGGTTTATAGCGCCGGGTTTATATCAGCATGAAAAGAAAATGCTCATGCCTATTCTCGCTTCAAGTATAGTATTATTTTATGGCGGTATAGCCTTTTGTTATTTTGTAGTTCTGCCAATTATTTTAGGCTTTTTTACAAGTACTGGTCCAGAGATGATGACTCTTGCGCCCGACATAAGTAGCTATTTAGGGTTTGTATTAAAACTGTTTTTTGCATTTGGTGTCGCTTTCGAAATTCCTGTGGCAATTATGCTGCTATGTTGGAGTGGTGCAACAACAACAAAAAGCTTAAAAGAAAAGCGCCCATATATTGTCGTAGGCGTTTTTGTAGTGGCGATGTTTTTAACACCGCCCGATGTGTTATCACAAACTTTACTAGCATTTCCGATGCTTCTTTTGTTTGAGCTAGGCCTAATTTTAGCAAAATTCTATACCGCTAAACCACAAAAAGAATCTGAGGAATAAAATGAAAAAACAACTACTCTCACTATTGGTTTTATTAAGTGCGCCTACTTTTGCTGCGCAAACACAATTTAATACTCAAGCGTTACAAGCATGTAGCTTTATTGAAAATGACTTTAACCGATTACTTTGCTATGACAATACAGTTGCTGGTAAATCACTAACAAAGCCAACAGTAACAAAAACGCTTACTCCACCAACGGCTAACAATGTACCTCAAGTCGTAGCTGCTGCACCAATTCAAGCAAAGGCAAAAGCTGACGATTTTGGCTTAGAGTACAAAGAATCACAGGTAGAAAAAGAGACTGAAATTAAAGCTATGGTTACTTCAGTTAAAGAAGCCGCTTATGGCGAGTTAATTATCTCTCTAGATAACGGCCAACAATGGCGTCAAATTGGCTCTGACAGCATGCGTTTAAAAGAAAACGATACAATTGTAATTAGCCGTGGTGCATTCAACTCTTTTTTACTGAAACAAGACGGTAAAAACCGCTCTATTCGCGTTAAACGTACCAAGTAATGTCATATACCCTAATTGATGCTGGGGTTAACTTAGCCAATCATCAATTTAATGACCAGCATCGTGATGTAGTTACCCGCGCAAGCGAAGCCGGTGTTACAAATATGCTTATTATAGGTTGTGATATTGCAAGCAGTCAGCAATCACTTGAACTTGCAATAAAACATCTTCAATATTCTACAGCGGGTATACACCCACATGATGCTAAGTCGGCGACCAATGAATTAGAAGCACAATTAACTGCACTTGCAAACAATAAGCAAGTTATAGCGATTGGTGAGTGCGGCCTTGATTATAACCGTGACTTTTCACCTCGCGATGTACAGCGTAGCGTTTTTAGACGCCACCTAACGCTTGCCGAAAAATTAGATTTACCGGTTTACTTACATGAACGTGATGCAAGTGACGATATGTTGAGTATTCTAAAAGAGTTTAATATTCGCGGTGTACTTCATTGTTTTACGGGTAACTCTGTAGCTCTTAAGCAATATTTAGATTTAGGTCTGTATATTGGTATAACAGGTTGGGTATGTGATGAAAGGCGTGGCAAAGAATTACAACAGCTAGTACCTAGTATTCCTCTAGATCGATTATTAATAGAAACTGATGCACCATTTTTAATTCCACGAACAGTTAAGCCAAAACCTAAATCGCGTAAAAATGAACCCGCTCTGCTCCCTTATATTTGCCAAACAGTTGCGCAACTTTATCAAACAGATGAAGAATTAATAGCCCGAAAAACAACAGAAAACTTTTACAATGTTTTTGGTTTAAAGAGCTGCTAATGGCGTGCGCAAAGGCATTACTAAGTCTATTAATGCTTCTTTGCACTTTTTATTCATTTGCAAACCCGGTAATAATAAAACACGATTTCAACTCTCAAAACATCAATAACCTGTATTACTCTTTTGAACCAACGTCGCTATTACATGCACAACAAAGTAGCAAGGTAGACTGGCAAAAAACCTTAGGCAAACCTCTTAACCTAGGTCTTGAGCAACGTTCTGTATGGGTGAAATTTAAAATAAAAAACACGCTTAGTTATAATACCGAACAACTGTTGTCGCTAAACAACCCTCTGCTAAACGACGTTCAAGTATATCAGTTACATAACTCGCAATTACTTTCTTACACCCAAATTGGCGATGCATACCCCCTTGATAAGCGTGCGATCAGAAGTGAATCTTTATTAGTTAAACTAATTAGCCCTGCAAATAGCGAAACGATTATTATACTGAAGGTGATGAATAGCTCAGGCTTGCGAGTCCCTTTAACTTTGTGGCAACCAGAAGCTTATTTAGCGCATAAAGGTAAACTTAATTTACTCTATGGCTTATTGATTGGTTTTATATTTTCTTTAGGTGTGAGCTGCTTAGTTTTATATGGTTTTTCGCGTAAACGTTATTTTATTTGTGCTGGTTTAATCACACTCACATTGGGGGGGGTCTTAGCCTACCTTTGTGGCTTTGGCTTAAAATATATTCACCCTAATTTGCCGGCGTTACAGCAAGTTATGATCCCTATACTACTTATGCTTATTACTTTAATGTTTTTGCCTTTGCAAAAGCAAATTTGCCATCCAAAGCCCTCTTTTTTACTAACGGTTCAAAAGGTAGTGGTTAACGTATTAGGTGTCTCGTTATTATTTATTTGGTTATTTCCAAACCATATAGTGACACTATTTTGCTTAACGGCTACCCCAATCGCTTTAGGCTTTTATATTGCAACTACATTTACGTGCATGCGTTTAGCGCCTTCTAAACCTAATAAAGCGCTATTGCTCGTATTAGTTTTTTTCTTGGTGGTAATGCTTTATTTTATTGTGGCAGTAATGGGGCTATACGCCTTTAGCAGAAGTACATTAGCATTTGTATTTGCATGCTTTTTTAGCTGCACTTTCTGTCTATGTTACAGTGTAATGAAGTTATTTATTTTACAACGCGATGAAGAAGTAATAGCTCAGCAAACCTTGATTGCTGAAAATGCAGCCCAAGATACACTGCTTAAAGAGCGCTTAAAGTTACAAGAAAAAACGCGCCAAGAACTCGAATCACAAGTCGACGAACGCACCTTTGAATTACAAGTTACACTTAGAGAACTTGAAGAAAAAAATCGTTCACTTGAGTTACTCAATACCGAAGACGCTTTAACCGGAATAAAAAACAGACGTTTTTTTGATAAGAAACTCGTCATGGAACTTCGTCGGTCTCGCCGAGAGCAAACACCACTTAGCATTGTTATGCTTGATATAGACCGGTTCAAAAGCATTAACGATACGTACGGACACATAATTGGCGATCAAGTTATTAAAGCTGTATCTGACTTAATAAAAGATCATTTAAAGCGCCCACTAGATGAAGTTGCCCGCTACGGCGGTGAGGAATTTGTGGTGCTATTACCTAATACCCCCAATGAAGGCGCACAAGACATAGCTGAAAAAATACGAGCAGCTATCTCAGCCAGTACAGTAACGGTTGCCAATAATGATATTCAATTTACAATTAGCGCTGGTGTATACACCAGCATTGCTGATGATGTTAGCAATCCTCAAATTTTTACTGAGTGCGCCGACAAAGCACTTTATTACGCAAAGCAACATGGCCGTAATCAAGTAATTACTTTTCCATTACCACAGTAGGAGCATATTAATATGGCCCAATCAGGATTAGACCTTTTCCCGTATACTCGCATGCGCAGAATGCGCCGCAGCGACTTTTCTCGCCGCTTAATGGCTGAAAATCAACTTAGCGTAAACGATTTAATTTACCCTGTATTTGTACTTGAAGGTAAAAATCGCCGCGAAGCAATTGAATCAATGCCGGGTATCGAGCGTTTATCAATAGATTTGCTGTTGCTTGAAGCAAAAGAACTTGTTGAACTTGGTGTACCTGCCTTAGCTATTTTTCCGGTAACACCTGCGGATAAAAAATCATTATTTGCCGAAGAAGCATATAATGATGATGGCTTAGTCCAACGCACTGTTCGTGCTTTAAAAGAAGCATTTCCTGAGTTGGGTGTAATTACTGATGGTGCACTTGATCCATTCACAACGCACGGTCAAGACGGCATTATTGATGACACTGGCTATGTGATAAACGACGTAACCACCGAGATTTTAGTTAAACAAGCACTCTCACATGCAGAAGCAGGCGCTGATGTAATTGCCCCTTCAGACATGATGGATGGCCGTATTGCTGCAATTCGTGAAGCGCTTGAAGCTGATGGGTTTGTGCATACCCGTATTATGGCCTACTCAGCTAAATACGCATCTAGCTACTATGGCCCATTTAGAGATGCAATAGGTTCTGCTGGTAACTTAAAAGGTGCCGATAAAAAAACCTACCAAATGGACCCTGCAAACTCTGATGAAGCAATACGTGAAGTCGCATTAGACTTACAAGAAGGCGCTGATATGGTCATGGTTAAGCCTGGCATGCCTTATTTAGATATTGTACGTCGTGTTAAAGACGAGTTTGGTGTACCTACTTTCGCATATCAGGTAAGTGGCGAGTATGCAATGCACAAAGCAGCTATTGATAACGGTTGGTTAAGTGAGGAAGCTACTATAATGGAGTCTTTACTTGCATTTAAGCGTGCAGGCGCTGATGGAATATTGACCTACTTTGCTAAGCAAGCCGCACAATACCTAGCTAAAAAGTAAGGGTTTTATAAAAAGGCGGTTAAACCGCCTTTTATTTACATTCGTTTACATTTTTGTATTATTTTCGTCATATTTATTCTCTAAACTGGTGTCCCATTTTGGGATTAATACACGGGAATAATAAAAAAATGTTTAAAACAAAAATAACACCACTCGCACTTGTTATAGCCAGTCTCAGTGCACCAGCATCCGCTGATCTAATTATTTCAGAATATATAGAAGGAAGCAGTAATAATAAAGCAATAGAGCTTTATAATAATGCTGATACGGAGCTTTCTCTTGAGGGGTATACACTTAGCTTGTATTCAAATGGTAAAAGTGAAGTTGGCAATTCTGTAGACCTTACAGGAACACTTGCTGCAAATTCTACTATTGTAATTGTCAATCCAAGCTCATCTGATGATTTAAAAGCCAAAGCCGATTTGGAAAACAGCGTTATTGGGTTTAATGGTGACGATACTCTAATACTGACTAAAAACGGTAATATTGTAGATAGCTTTGGTCAATACGAAGTACGAGAAACATGGGAAGGAGGCGGTGTTTCCGCAAAAGACCAAACTCTTCGCCGTAAAGATACTATTACCAGTGGTCGTACAGATGCAACCGCAACTTTTGATCCAAGTGTAGAGTGGGATAGCTTTAAAATTGATGCATTCGACGGCTTAGGTTCACATGCAGGTAATGGTGGAACAACACCTGAACCAATTCCAGAACCAGAACCACTTGAACCACTAGTTTGTGGTGCAGAAAAAACACTAATAAATGCTATTCAAGGTGACGGCTCTGCTAGCCCACTTGTAGGTACATTAGTAGAACTTGAAGGTGTTGTAACCGCCGATTTTCAAGGTGATGAAGAATTAAAAGGCTTTTTTGTTAGCTCACTTGCTACAGACATAGATGCCAACCCACTAACTTCTGAAGGTGTGTTTGTTTATTTTGCAGATACTGATGTAAATGTTGGTGACCATGTGCGCGTACAAGGTACTGTTGAAGAGTATTTTGATGCAACACAAATTGGCAGCGTAAGCCAAGTAGCAATTTGTGATACAGGTTTACCTGTAGCAGCTACAAAAATTACTTTACCTTTAGCTGATACAACGGATTTAGAAGCTTTTGAAGGTATGCTAGTTACTTTGGAGCAACCATTAGTAGTAACTAATAACTTTGGCCTTGGTCGATATGGTGAAGTTGAGTTAGCAACAGAGCGCTTGTATCAAGGTACACAGGTTGCACTACCTGGAGATACGGCTAATGCAGTTGAAACAGAAAACCTGCTTAAAAAGATCCTACTAGATGATGGCTCTACTGTACAAAACTTAGACCCAACAGCGTACCCAACTCCAGGCTTGTCAGCAGAAAATACATTACGTACTGGTGACACTGTAAACACAGTTACAGGTGCACTTGCTTATAGCTTTAGCCTTTACAGAATACACCCAACTTTAGCACCTCAGTTTATTGCAACAAATGCACGTGAAGATGCGCCTGAACTTAATGCTGAAGCAGATTTACGCGTAGCTAGCTTCAACGTACTTAATTACTTTAATGGTGATGGCCAAGGCGAAGGATTCCCTACCGCTCGAGGTGCAGATTCAGAAGCTGAACTTATTCGTCAAGAAGCTAAAATTGTAAGTGCAATTAGCGCTATCCAGGCCGACGTTGTTGGTTTAATGGAAATAGAAAATGATGGCTTTGGCGAATTTAGCGCTATTGCGAGCTTAGTAAATGCATTAAACGAAGCTGATTCAGCTAACCAATACGCATTTGTTGACTTTAACGTAGATCAAATTGGTACAGATGCAATTACTACCGCATTAATTTATCGTGCTAACAAAGTAGAAGAAGTAGGTACTGCTGCCATTACAACTGAAGCACCATTTGATTTTAGTAATCGTGCTCCAATTGCACAAAGCTTTAAATCATTAGAAACTGATGAAGTATTTACAGTTGCTGTGTCACACCTTAAATCTAAAAGCTGTGGTAGTGCTTCGGGTAATAATGCAGATTCGGGCGATGGTCAAGGCTGTTGGAATGAAATACGCACAGAGGGTGCTAATGCATTCGCTGATTGGCTTGATAGCAAACCAACCGGTATTGACGACGAAGATACTATTTTAGTCGGCGATATGAATGCTTACGCAATGGAAGACCCAATACGTGCATTTGCTGATAAAGGCTACAAAAATGTAGTTGCAGAAATTGATGGGGATACACTTGGTTACTCTTACAGCTTTTCTGGTCGCGCTGGTAGTTTAGATCACGCAGTAGCTACCCAATCACTACTTAGTAAAATTGTTGCAGCAACAGATTGGCACATCAACGCAGATGAACCTATTTCTCTTGATTACAATGTAGAGTTTAAAAGCGAAGGTCAACAATCTAGTTTGTACTCTGAAAGTGCATACCGCGCATCAGATCACGACCCTGTAATTATTGATATTAAATCTGAAATTACTTTAACACCTGAAGAGCAAACGCCTGTTATTACAGCTGATCAAGTTTTTGCAGTCGATGAAAACAGCGCAATTGGTACAGTTATCGGCACGCTCGATTTTAGTGATCCAAATGCCGATGAATCACCTGTTGTTAAATTTATTACATCTGATAATGATAGCGTTTCAATTAACAATCAGGGGCAGTTAATTGTTGCTGGAGAGATTGATTACGAATTCGAAAATCGTATTACTTTAACAGTGCAAGCTCAAGATAGCGTGGGTAACTTATCTAACGTTGAAAAAGTAGCTGTGAAAGTAAATAACTTACGCTCAGATGACGATAATGATGCAGGTTCATTATTATGGTTATCACTTCTTTTAGCACCACTATCAATAGTGCGTCGATTTAAAAAGAAATAACTAAGTTAAATCCAAACATTTAAAAAGCCGCTCTTGCGGCTTTTTTATTTTATACAAATGTAATTCAGACAAGCTTCATTAAACCCCCCGTAATATGTTCAGACGATCTGTGAATCTTCTAGTAATTAACCAGTAACAACTACATACATTTGAGTGAATTTTACACAATGAAACTCTTTTTATTATGTATATCGGTTTTACCTATTGAAAAGTATGAACTTTTATATGGGTTCACATTTTGCTTTAAATAATTAAGAAGATACTTACTAAACAAAATCAATATTTACCCTAAACGTAAAAATAAGTCGTGTTTTTATAAAGGAATGAGAATGAAACAATTAACCCAAAATCTGCCTAAATGGCAAAAAAAGTCAGCACCACTACTGGGTCTACTTATTATTTTTTCGACTTGGGGCAATAGCAACCAAGCGATTGCTGCAACCGTTGATGTAGCAATCCCACAAAGTAGCTTATTTGATGTAATTAGCGCTCGCGCCAAAAAGTTAGCAAGCGAAGAATACGTGGCACCTAAAAACATTGAGCTTGAAGCACTTAACAATATTGATTATCAGGATTACCGTTCAATTCGATTTAAAAAAGACAAAGCAGTATGGAAAGATGAAGGCCTGTACGAGCTACAATTATTCCACCCTGGTTTTTTATATAAAACACCTGTGACAATAAATACCGTTGATAGCGACTCTAAACGCAGTCGCTTACCTTTCAGTACTGACTTTTACCAATATGATGGCACAGCGGCACCACTACAAGAAGAAATAGCTAAAAGTGTTGCGGGTACTCAACTAGGTCATGCTGGGTTTCGCATACATTACCCATTGAATACTAACGAGTATAAAGATGAAGTAATGGTATTTCAGGGTGCATCGTATTTTAGAGTCGTTGGCCCTCAACAGGTTTATGGCTTATCAGCTAGAGGCCTTGCCATTGATACTGCAGAAAATTCGGGGGAAGAATTTCCAGTTTTTAAAGAGTTCTGGTTAGTTAAACCAAAGGCCGACCAAACACAAATTACCATTTTTGCATTATTAGATAGCCCATCTATATCGGGTGCATACAAGTTCAGTGTTGACCCTACCACTAATATGCTAGTTGATGTTGATATGCAGATATTTGCGCGTAAAGATATTAAAAAACTGGGTGTAGCACCATTAACGAGTATGTTTTATCACGGCGAAAACAGCACCAAATTTTTTGATGACTACCGCCCTGAAGTTCATGACTCGGATGGTCTATTAACTCAATCTACTGATGACAAATGGGTATGGCGCCCTCTTAACAATCCTTCGCAGTTAAGTGTTACTTCATTTTCGTACAATAACCCAAAAGGTTTTGGGTTAGCTCAACGCGATCGAAACTTTAATAACTATTTAGACACAGAAGCACATTACCACAACCGCCCCAGCCTATGGATCGAACCACAAGGTGAATGGGGAAATGGTCGTGTAGAACTTGTAGAAATACCTACTGATACTGAAACTAACGACAATATCGTGAGTTACTGGGTACCAGAAAAGCCAATGAAAGCCGGAGATTCATTAAAGCTGAGCTACAAAATGACGACCTTTAATGCAGCTTTAACTCAGCACGAAAAAGCGCGAGTATTACGTACAAGGATTGGTAGCGCCGCTTTACCTGGTGAAGACAACCCACCACCAAAAAGTCATCGCCAATTTACTGTTGATTTTACTGGGTCGGAAATAAATCAACTTTCAGAACAATTAAAATTAGATGCCGACATTCAACTTACAACAGGCGAAGTAACCGACATAAATATCCAAAAACTGCCTGATTCACGAGGATGGCGTGTAGCTTTCAAAATTGCACCACAGGACGATCAACCCGTTGATATGCGTTTATCGTTAAAACTACGAGACAAAGAAATTAGCGAGGTATGGAGCTATGTTTGGTACCCAAATGACATCAAGTAATAAAGGGAAGGGCACTCCTATGCCATTCAAAACACTAAGAGTATGGCTATTTGCTATTGCGGCACTTGGCACATCTGGCTACGGCATATCTATTATGTTTGAGATTTTAAGCTCAAACGGTATGACATTACTTGAATACGCTCTTTTAGTATTATTCTCAATCACTTTTGCCTGGATTGTAACGGCCTTTTGTAGTGGAACAATTGGCTTTGTATTACAGCTATTACGAATTGATCCACTTACATTGAAACGTATTAAACCAATTGAGTTTGACGAGGAGGCAATTAACGCCCAAAAAACCGCCGTTGTAATGCCTATTTATAACGAAGATACCCACCGTGTTATCGCGGGTTTTGAAGTCAGCCTGCAATCGTTAAAAGAAACAGGTCAACTTGCAAACTTTGATTTTTACTTATTAAGCGACACCCAAGACCCACAAATAGCTAAAAATGAGCTAAGTGCGTGGCATGCATTGTGTGAGCGTTTAGGTGATACGGCAAAGCACGTATTCTATCGCCGTCGCGAAGATAACAAACATCGTAAAGTAGGTAACCTAACCGACTTTTGTGAGCGCTGGGGCAGCCAGTACGACCATATGATTGTGCTTGATGCAGATAGCGTAATGACCGGAAAATGTATGTTAGAGCTTACTACAAGTATGCTCAACAACCCACAAGCAGGTCTGATCCAAACTATTCCGATCCCTGTTCGTCAAGATACCTTTTTTGGCCGTTTCTTACAGTTTGCGTCAGTACTTTATAGCCCAATGCTCGCGACTGGCTCAGCTTTTTGGCAAACTGATAAAGCAAACTATTGGGGTCATAATGCAATCATTAGAGTTGAGGCATTTATAACGTGCTGTGGTTTGCCAACACTAAAAGGTAATGCACCTTTTGGCGGCGAAATTTTAAGTCATGACTTTGTAGAAGCTTCACTACTTCATAGTGCTGGTTGGGATGTATTGTTGCTATCAGATATTGAAGGTAGCTATGAAGAAGTACCAAGTAACATTCTAGACTACGCTGTACGCGATAGACGTTGGGTGCAAGGTAATATTCAGCACTTAGGTTTACTAT
This sequence comes from Pseudoalteromonas sp. TAE56, assembly GCF_000497955.1. Classification (NCBI taxonomy): domain Bacteria; kingdom Pseudomonadati; phylum Pseudomonadota; class Gammaproteobacteria; order Alteromonadales; family Pseudoalteromonadaceae; genus Pseudoalteromonas; species Pseudoalteromonas sp. TAE56. The sequence continues at coordinate 45,644 of NZ_AUTN01000119.1, read as the reverse complement.
CGTCATCCAAATTAAAATTAATGAGTAAGTTGCATTTTCTACTCGGTGCCACAGCCTATATTTCATCGCTAATTTGGCTCTCAATGTTGGCGCTAAGTACTATTGATGCAGTAACTCGCGCATTAAATAGTGATGTGTACTTTAACCGTGTTTACCAATTATTCCCCACATGGCAAATAGCTAAAACCGATCTTATTGATTCACTCTTGTATCTAACTATTATTATTTTATTAATGCCTAAATTAATGGGCATAATAGTAACCCTAATACATAGAAACAAACGCTTTGGTGGTTCAATTAAGCTAATACTAGGTTCAATCATTGAAACTGTATTTGCTATTATTGTTGCCCCATTAATGATGGTATTTCATGCTTACTTTGTACTTTGTGTGTTTTTAGGCAAAAAAGTGAAGTGGGATGCACAACCTCGTGAAGGTCGCATGGTCCCTTGGAAGGAAGCGTTTGGTTATACGTTATTCTCAACTATTGTGGCTATTGCATGGGGTAGTACAGCTTATTACTTCACACCAGTGTTCTTTTGGTGGTTATCGCCTATATTATTAGGCTTAGTGTTAGGCGCTCCAATTATCCGTTATACCAGTAGCATTAAGCTCGGTGTACAGCTTAGAAAGTTAGGTATATTTATTTGCCCTAGCGAAGTTGATAACGATTCAACGCTAGAAGCGCTTAAAACGCACCTAAAAGAAATTTCGATACCTGAGGAAGGTGCTTATCCACAAACTATACCGACACTACCACAAGAGCAATTGGTAACAATGCCTATCCAGTCCTTTAAAAAGCCAAGCAGGCTAAAGATGAAAGCGCTAAAAGCTAAGGCTATAAAAAAGTTTAATTAGCGCGTTATAAAATACAAAAACTAAAAAGGAGCGATTAATCGCTCCTTTTTGCTATCTTAATTAAAAATCAAGCGTTGCATTTATCGCTAATATTTTCCACTTTGTCAGCTAACTTATTACAGTACATTTCAGAAATAGCTGACTGCGCTTCATCATCAAGTTGCCAGTTATAGAAATGGAAATTTTTGCCATTATCTAGCTTCACCTTAAAAATGGTGAAAAGAAAAAACGAACTAAATGATACGCAACTAATTTCCTCACTATTGATATAGCGCTCTGTGCACAAACGTGTATAACAAATACCTGCTTTATAACAATGTAAAAAACGAAGATGAAGAATATTAAAAGCAATGATAATTAGTAGAGCTGGCATTACAGTGAGAAAAACAATCTTTAGGTTCACAGTAAACATAATATGAATTAAAAATATTATGCTGAATGCTAAAATACATTTTGTGAATTGTAGCCACCAGTTTGGTGCTAATTTAATAGATTTCATGATCGTTACGTCTTATATAGAATTAATATGTAAACGTCTCTGCTGCGGAGACTTCCCTATCTGACTTTAGAGCTCTAGTCTGAAAGTGCTGGTATTCTACATTACGCACATAGAAGCATCAACAGAAGTTCTTAAAATTCAGTAGGTTACATAGCATTTACAATTAATTCCTTACAAACCAACTGATTAAGTAAATGAAGTAAATAAAATGCTCTCTAATACCTTTTTACTAACTGATAATATAGGACTACTTAATAATAAAATGTAGCTATAAACAACTACAAAAAAAAACTAAATTATAGGCAATAAAAAACCCGCAACATGTGCGGGTTTTTTTTAAAGAGTTAAAGAGCTAATTATTTAGCAGCTTTTTTCTCTTTTTCTGCAGCGATTACTGTATCAGCAACGTTTTGCGGACATGCAGCGTAGTGTGAGAACTCCATAGAGAACTGACCACGACCTGATGTCATTGTACGTAGTGTACCGATGTAACCGAACATTTCTGATAACGGTACGTCAGCTTTAATACGGCTGCCTGTTAAACCAGCTTCTTGGTCTTTCATCATACCACGACGACGGTTAAGGTCACCGATTACGTCACCAACGTGATCTTCTGGAGTGAACACGTCAACATTCATGATTGGCTCAAGAAGTTGTGCGCCCGCTTTAGGGATCGATTGACGGAAAGCGCCTTTAGCAGCGATTTCGAACGCGATTGCAGATGAATCCACGGCATGGAAACCACCGTCGAAAAGTTCAATTTCAACGTCAAGTACAGGGAAGCCAGCTAGAAAACCAGTACCCATCATTGACTTGAAGCCTTTCTCAACTGCAGGCCAGAATTCTTTAGGTACGTTACCACCAACAACAGATGATTTAAACGTAAAGCCTGAAGCAACTTCGCCTGGCTTGATACGGTAATCAATTTTACCGAACTGACCAGAACCACCAGATTGTTTCTTATGCGTGTAGCTATCTTCAATTTCTTTAGTGATAGTTTCACGGTAAGCAACTTGTGGTTGACCAACAATAAGGTCTACGCCATAAGTACGCTTAAGAATATCTACTTTGATATCTAAGTGAAGCTCACCCATACCTTTAAGGATAGTCTCGCCTGAATCTTCATCAGTCTCAACTTGGAAAGATGGATCTTCTGCAACCATTTTACCGATAGCAACACCCATTTTCTCATTACCGCCTTTATCTTTAGGCTGTACAGCAATCGAGATTACTGGAGTTGGGAATACCATTGGCTCAAGTGTTACTGGGTGCTTAGGATCACATAATGTGTGACCAGTTTGCACGTTTTTCATGCCTACGATAGCAATGATGTCACCAGCTTGTGCGCTAGTTAATTCGTTACGGTCATCTGCTTGCATCTCAACCATACGGCCAACACGCTCAGTTTTACCAGTAAACGAGTTAAGGATAGTATCACCCTTGTTTAGTTTACCTGAGTAAATACGTACGAATGTTAATGCACCAAAACGGTCATCCATTATCTTGAATGCTAATGCTTTGAAAGGTTCATCTGCAGATACGATTGCAAATTCACCATTTTCGTTACCTTCTTCATCCATAAGAGGTTGAGGGTCAACTTCTGTAGGAGCTGGTAAGTAATCAACAACAGCGTCAAGAATAAGCTGCATACCTTTGTTCTTAAACGCAGAACCACAGTATGTAGGGAAGAAAGCAAGGTCACGAGTACCTTTACGGATACAACGTTTGATGTCTTCTACAGAAGGTGCTTCACCTTCCATGTAAGCTTCAAGTAGTTCATCGTCTTGCTCAAGGGCAGTTTCAACAAGCATTTCATAATACTCGTCAGTTTTTTCTACCATGTCTGCAGGAACATCTGTGATTTCGTAGTTTTCAGGAAGACCAGTGTCATCCCAAACGTATGCTTTTTTAGTTAAAACATCAACAACACCAACAAACTCATCTTCAATACCAATTGGTAAAGTCATGATTAGTGGTACAGCACCAAGTACTTTACGTACTTGCTCAGTTACACGGTAAAAATCAGCACCCATACGGTCTAATTTGTTTACGAAGATAATACGTGCAACTTCTGAGTCATTAGCATAACGCCAGTTAGTTTCTGATTGTGGTTCAACACCACCAGAACCACAGAACACACCAACACCGCCATCTAACACTTTAAGTGAACGGTAAACTTCAACTGTGAAGTCAACGTGTCCAGGAGTATCGATAACGTTAAAACGGTGATCTTTCCAGAAACAGCTTACAGCCGCAGACTGAATAGTAATACCGCGCTCAGCTTCTTGTTCCATGAAGTCAGTAGTAGATTCACCATCATGAACCTCACCTGTTTTATGGATTTGACCAGTAAGCTTTAGGATACGCTCAGTAGTCGTGGTTTTACCCGCATCAACGTGCGCGAAAATACCAATGTTTCTGTACTTCGATAAATCTGCCATTAATTTTACTCTTAATAAAGTCGATAAATTATTCGGCAGGAGTATAACATCACTTAAAGCGAACATCACCATACAAGCCGCTTAAAATGCAATCAATTCAACATATTTTTTTATATGCCAGAATCTATTAAATATCAAACATAACAAAAAACATGCAAGACATTGAAATAAATGGAATTTAATGCATTTACTTCAAATGCACGAAGTTACTTCGTTATTTTATAGCAGCGTTCAGGGCGGCCAATACTACCGTAGCTTTGATCCGCAGTTAACTTGCCTGACTCCAGTAAATACTCCAAGTAACGGCGCGCTGTAGAGCGGCTTACGCCAACTAAATCGCCCATTTGTTGAGCGGTAAATGCAGTGGTTGCGTGCTCTACAAAAGCATTATGTATTTTTTGTAGGGTAAGTTGATCGACCCCTTTTGGTAAACGAATAGACGTGTTGGTTTGTTGCTTTGAGCCAAATAATGTATCAACCATCGACTGTGTTACTTCACTCGCATCAGAAAAACATTGCTGACGTGATTCAAAACGTGCAAGTGCTTGATCAAGACGGCTTAGCATTAACGGCTTTACTAAAAAGTCGCACGCGCCTAACTGCATTGCTTTTTCAAGGGTTTCGACCTCTTTAGCTGCTGTTAACAACATAACTTCACTTTTAATCGCCCGTCGTCGTAAATCGCTTAACAAATCTAAGCCATTGCCATCTGGCAAATGTATATCGAGTAGAATTAAGTCGGGTTCAATAGCATGCAACAAAGCTGTTGCCGTACTTAAATTACCGGCAATGCCTACTACCTGATACTGAGCTTGTCTTAAGCTCTGCTTTGGCGTTTGGCTACCGGCCACACCATTTGGTAATAACAAGTACTGCGCTAATAGCTGTGCTACCTCTACTTCGTCTTCAATTATTACTACTGAATACGTCATATTTAATGCTCTTATTATTTTGGAATATAAATACTTAGCCTTGCACCAAGCAAGTCTGACTCACCAATTTCTAACGTGCCACCACATGAGTCCAAATTTGTTTTTACTAAATATAACCCAATACCATGCCCCGCTCCCGATTTAGAGCTGTATTGAGGAGTAAAAATAACATCATGGTCAGAGCCTAACCCAAAGCCAGTATCTTCTACATCAAATAAAAGTGTTTGACTGGTTTCATCAACGGTTACACGTACTTTTGCAGAGCGAGAATCTGATGCTCTAATTGCAGCTTCAATGGCATTGTCTATTAAGTTTCCTAAAATAGACACTACTCGCTCTAGCATATCTTTGCGTGCAATAACGCCAAGTAGACTGTCAGGATTAAGCTCAAGCACAACATTTAACTCTCGCGCTTTATGATATTTACCCACTAACAAACCAGCAAGCACTGGGTCTTGTATGCACTCTAACAAGTTATGAATTTGTGCTTGGGAGCCTTGGCTTTCTTGTCCTATAATTTCTATAGCTTGCTCATTTTTCCCCATTTGCACTAACGCGCCAATTAAGTTGAGCTTATTGGAGTAGTCATGAGTTTGTACCCTCAAAAGCTCTGCAAAAGCCTGAACTTTAGTAAGTTGCTGGCTTAAATATTCAAGTTCATCAGAGGGGCGCATACTTAGTAAAATACCATCTGCCTGCCCTTGCACCTGTAAAGAAAACCTCGATAAAATGAGTCGTTTATCGGCGGCAAACAATTCAAAACCCACTATTTTACGCCGCTGATTTCGTAATAGAAACTCTGCGTGCTCTGGCAGTAAATCGTTTAAGGTGAGGTTTTGATTAATAATTGAAGTTGGTTTATCTAATATTTCACAGGCGCGTTGATTGAGTTTTCGTACTTTTCCGTCCGGGTCGAGTGCAATAATACCGCTGCGTACCGTATTTAAAATTGCATCTTGCTCTGAAAACAAACGTGCAATTTCATCTGGCTGCAGGCCAAAAATAGCATTTCTGACACGCTGTCCAATATAAATAGCCGCCAGTATACTTAAACCTACAAGTATTAAGCCCCATATTAAAATTTCACTACTGCGAGAGAGAATAAGCGGATCGATTGATTGTACTAAAAAACCAACCGACACAACGCCTACTATTTCATTATTACCTGCGTACACCGGCACTTTGCCACGAATTGATTCACCTAAACTACCATGAGCTACCGAAATATAGCGTTTACCTTTTAGCGCAGCTTGGCTATCGCCCCCAACCATTTTCTTGCCAATTTTATCTTCATCTGGATGCACAATACGAAATGCATTCTCATCGCCAATAACAATAAAGTCAGCACCTACAAGTTGTCGTAAATCTTCAATTTGCACGTTAATAGCGTTTAAGTCACTAGGGGTTTGCAATGCATTAATTACATCAGCACGTGTAGCTACACTACTAGCCACAGCTAATGCCTTATCGCCAATATGGCTATGTAAACTTTGCGCTGTAAGTTGATACACCAACGCGCCAAATAATAAAGCCTGCAATACACATAATCCTGTTACCCAAATAATTAATCGTGTTTCTAAACGTTTAGGTTTTGTGACCATGTTTTGCAATGGATTTAGCTTGTTGGTGTTTTTCATTTCATTCTCAATTATGCATTTGCTTTGTCTTCACGGCGTTGCATTAAATAATCTTTTAAAGGAAATAACAGCACTAAAATTGAAATTATAAATATGCTCAATGTTAGCGGGCGATCCCATAAAAAGCTTAATGAACCATCGGAAATCATCATTGAACGACGGAAGTTTCGCTCAATCATATCTCCTAATATAAAACCTAATAATAATGGTGCCATAGGAAACGACAGTAATCGCAATATTAGCGCAACCACTGCAAACCCCACCATCATAAATAAGTCGAAGGTATTGAAGGACACTAAGTAAACACCAATTAAGCTAAAGAACAAAATCATCACAGTAAGTACTGACTTAGGCATTGCTAACACTTTTGCAAAGTAAGGGATAAGCGGAAGATTTAAAATAAGCAGCACAATGTTACCAAAGTACATACTTACAATAACCGCCCAAAATACACTTGGGTTTTCTTGCATAAGCATTGGACCTGGCTGAATACCGTAAGCAATTAAAGCGCCTAGCATAATTGCAGTTGTTCCTGAGCCCGGAATACCAAGCGTTAACAGCGGTACAAACGATCCTGTACACGCGGCATTATTTGCTGATTCTGGGGCAGCTAAGCCACGTAATGAGCCTTTACCAAATTTTTCTTTTAAACCTTTTGGCGCTAAATTTCGCTCTGTTGCATAAGCCATAAAGCTCGCAATAGTTGCACCTGCACCCGGTAGCACTCCCACTATAAAACCTAAAATAGACGAGCGACCAATTACTGGTGCTATTTCTTTAACCTCGGCTTTACTTAACTTGGTTGAACCTATTTGCGGAGTGTCGGAATCATTAATATTTTTAGCATCTTTTTTCTCTGGCTTTACAACATTTACAAGTGCCTCGGCTAATGCAAACGTTGCCATAGCAACTAATAAAAAGCTTATTCCGTCGAGTAAATCAGGTTGTCCAAAGGTAAATCGGTCAGTACCTGATGACGGATCGATTCCAACCGTTGCTAGCATTAAGCCAAACACGGTCATCATCATTGCTTTTAAAAATTGCCCTTTATTTGAAAATGCTGCAATAGCTGTTAAGCCTAAAAACATCAGTACTACATAGTCAGGGGATTGAAAACTCAATGACACCTTTGCTAATAAAGGTGCAGCAACCATTAATAATATGGCGCCAATTGTTCCGCCTATAAAGGAGGAATAAGCAGCAATTGCCAATGCTTTACCTGCATGACCTTGTTTTGCCAGCGGATAGCCATCAAAGGAAGAAGCCACAGTGCCAGCAACCCCTGGTGCATTAATTAAAATAGACGACGTAGAGCCACCAAAAATTGCACCATAATAAACACCCGCCATTAAAATCATGCCCGAGTCGGCGCCAATGCTATAAGTAATAGGGATCATTAAGGCAATTGCGGTAATTGGCCCCAATCCTGGTAACATACCTATAAAGGTGCCAACAAGGCAACCCGCAATAACATACATTAAATTATTAAAGTCGAGCACGGTCGACAAACCAAGCATAATTCCATCAAACATAACTTAACTCCACAAATCGCCCGGAACCAAGTAAATACCTAATACTTGAGTCATCAAAAACCAAAACACCACTGCAACCGGAATCGATGCAAATAGCAAAATTCCCTTACGTCTTTCGCCCATAACAAAAAAACCGGCAAGCAAAAATGCACTAGTCGAAATTAAAAAACCAATTGGCTCAAGTGCAGCGCTATAAATCACCATTAATATTAATAAACCAAAAGTGCGCAGCATGTGTGATTTTTCAAGAACATCACCTGCATTCGTTTTTTCTCTTGGTTTAAGCAATGTTGAACCAATAGACAGTAAGCACACCACAATACCAAAACCAGCATATACTTTAGGAAGAGTCGCTGAGGTAACTGTTTCGTATTCTTCAAACGGTAATAGTGGAATTTGCCATGCAACCACGGCATATAAAGTAAATAGTGCCAAGAATAAACTTGGCCCTAGTAATTCGCGATTCATCATTTTAAACCTCGATTAACGTGCTGCACGGATAAAACCAAGCTCTTCCATAACCACTTTAAGTTGTGCTTCCTGCGCTTCTAGTGACTTAATAAATTCATCTTTTTCTTGAAACAGATTTAGCCAACCATTACGAGCTCTCACAGCCTCCCACTCAGGAGTACTTTGCAACTCACGAAGCTTTTTTGTGTACTGTGCTAACTTTTCAGCGGGTAAATTAGGCGCAGCAAAAAGACCACGCCAATTTACAAATTCCATATCGTAACCAAGCGACTTAAGCGTAGGGATTTCTGGGTAATCAGGTAAAGGTTTACCAGATGTAACCGCTAAAATGCGTGCTTGACCACCGTTAGCTACTTCAAGCGCTTCACTTAAGCCTGTTGAAAGTAAATTCACTTCGCCTGAAAGCAACCCAGCTTTCGCTTTTCCACCTGCATCGTAAGGAATATAACGCAAGCGTCGACCATCTATACCCGCCGCTTTAACAGCTTGAGCCGCCACTAAGTGATCCATACTGCCGCGAGCAGAACCGCCCGCCACTTTTATCGAACTTGGATCTTCTTTTATTGATTTAATAACATCCTCCCAAGTTTTAAATGGAGAATCGTTACGTACAACAAATGCGCCGTAATCTGCAACCATGCTGGCTACAGGGGTTAAATCACGGTAGCTATAAGGAATTCGCCCGCTTAAAGCACGCAATACAATAGGCGTTGAGTTAACCATTAAAATATCGCCCTTTTTTGTACCCGACTCGATTAAGTATGCAATAGCGCGACCGCCACCACCGCCAGACATATTTTGAAAAGATGCGTTACCTTCAATACCCGACTTAACTAAACCTTCACCTATACCTCGGGCTGTTGTATCCCAACCACCACCAGGACCGCCTGGAATTAAAAAGTGAGTGTCGGCTATTGCCAATGGACTGCTAAGCACTAACGATGCTGCAATTATGGTCGTTTTTACTGATTTAAATGACTTAAATAATTTCATTGTGTGTATCCTTAAAATAAATACTGCATACGTGCACTAAAGCCCATGCCAGAGTCTTCATCGCCAACAAGTGCTGGAGTGCCGGCACCTTCTACATCGCTGTAAATTAGATTGCCCATAAATTTAATATCACTACTTACGTAATAAGATGTACCTAATGTATAAGTTGTTGCTTTTGTGCCTTGTAAGCTACTTGTAGCGTCTACTTCTGAAACACGTGCCACCAACTCCCATGCATCTTTAATATTTTTAGGTTGTACAAATAATGCAGAGCTCGCTTTGTATTGGCGCTGCTCGCCCCCTAAAAAGTAACTTGCCGATACATGAAAACCATCAAAGCGCTCGCCATCTAAAAAATCAGCACTATTAGCGGCATCAAGTGAGCGGCTTGCATATTCAGCCTCAAGTGTTAAAGAATCCGCCTGATAAGCAAACTCAAAACCGGTTTGAGATAAGCTATCAAGTGAGCTTGTTACACCACCGGCGGCATAATCAACAAGGCGGGTATTGGCTTCGCGCACTTCACCACGCGCAAAACGTGCTCCTAATTCATTGCCTCCCATGTCGCGATATGAATGCCACACGCCTAAATGAATTACATCGCCAGGTGATGCACTCGACCATGTAGCACGCCCAGTAATAGCAAGAGTAAGCTTGTCGTTTTCATCACTACCTGTTGCACCAAATGCATCATTTTTATAAACGCCTATCGCGTAACGAAAGCCAGAGTCTTTAAAATATTGATAAGCAGAAGCGCCCCAACGAAAAAATGGAGAGAAAGTATTGGCTAGCGAACTACGCTCAATCGTATTAATGTGCTTTGAACTGGTTAATGCATTTAGCGATATATCTTCGCGAATTTTACCTGCTTTAACTTTAAGTCCGCTATCAAAAGCATAACGAACACGCGCCATCACTATTTCAGCAGTGCCTTCAGCAAATTCGAGTAATAACTTGTGATCCCAATTTCCGTGCTCACTTTCAACGTAAGTACGAATACGACGAGGAAAAAAATCGCTGCCGCCAGAGCCCTCGTTATCGGCGTTGTAAGCACCGTCAAAATAGTTGTAGTCGAGCTGAACCCGTCCACCAAACTCTAAATTAAAACCGCTGGTAGTTTTTAATGCACTTACTTCTTTTTGTAGCGCATCTAATTGCTCTTGTAGTTTTTGCGGATCGTTATTGGCTAAAACGGATGTACTTGCTAATGCAGCAGCAACTGCCAAAGCGAGTTGTGTGTTACTTGCTTTCATTATTTTCTCCACGCTTGTGTGTATATTTATTGTCAGGTAGATAAGCGACGACAAACTGCTATCTAACGCGCAGCTTATTGTTAACGGGAAATTAACGAAATATTTAGAAGGTAAGGTGCATTGATGATCGTTATGTGCTTTTTGCTCATAAAGTTCATGAACAAAAAGAGCAAAAACAGTTGCTGTTATATTTTGATTTATAAATACTTTTAAGGGTTTTAATGATTACCGTACGAATAAACAGATAGGATTTTTGCAGATCTAACGAAACCAGTAATAAAGTAGGTTTAACTAATTATGGTTTGGAAATACCACTAAAAAATTATTTCAAGAACATTTTAGGGGAAGCTAAGCGTTTCGCAATTACATAGCAGTTTATTTATATACTATTAATTAACTACTCACGTACGGGCCTGTTAACATCTCATTGTCAAAAAAGTCTAAATTTGGTACATTCTTTCCTCGATAGTATTTATAAAAACAACTATAAGACCCTACAATGAAATGGAACTTTCTTCGACTCAGCTTTTGGCTACTTGCACTTACCTTATTAATTTTCTCTCATAATATTTTTGCGCAGCAATATAAAATAGATAAACCAGCTAATTGGGTTAATACACATATTATTGAGCAACCCAAGCATTCCGACATAACCAAAGTGCGTGACGGTACACTGTATTTGTTACTCGATAACCAAACTTATATTCCAAATAAACAAAAGCAACAACGCTATACCCGCCTAGTTATGAAAGCTTTAAATCAAAGTGGTGTTGATTATATAAGCCAGCTTAATCTTGATTTTGATCCAAGTTACGAGTCGCTAACACTAAATAGCTTAACGATTATTAGAAATAATGAGCGCATTGATAAGCTTGGTAGCGCGAGAATGACGGTTATACAAGGTGAATCTGAATTAGCTGATCGTATTTATAATGGTAGCTTATCACTCAATATTATTATTGATGATATGCGCAGTGGCGACATACTTGATTACAGCTACACAGTGGCAGGTAGCAACCCTATATATGCTAATAAATTTAGTACAAGACGCACGCTAAACTGGTCGGTACCCGTAGTGCAACAAAATATGCGTGTACTTTGGGGTAAACAAACACCTCTACATATAAATACAATAAACGGCGCAGCCGATATTCAAGAAACGCTTAATAAATATGGCAAAGATTATTCTATAACTCTTTTTGAAGAACCTTTACTGGAGCAGAATTCTCAAACCCCAACGTGGTATGACCCATATACACAAGTTTACTTTTCTGAGTTTGACGATTGGGGTCAGGTAGTTAATTGGGCATATCCGCTTTATCAATCAGCCATAGAAACCCCAAATAGCATTTTGGATGTAGCTGAAAACATAAAAGCAACACACACAAAAACATCAGATAAAATTGCCGCAGCACTGCGCTTTAGCCAAGACGAAGTTCGATATTTAGGGCTTGAAATGGGCACTAACTCGCATCAACCAACGTCAGCTTCAGAAACGCTTTCGCTACGATACGGCGATTGTAAAGATAAAACGGTACTGCTTATTTCGTTATTAAAAGCGATGGGTATAGAGGCTTTCCCTGCGCTGGTCGATACTGAAGAAACCAAACGTTTAATAGAACTACCGGCTACTGCAAGTGTGTTTAATCACGTAATTGTTACGCTTAAGCAAGACGGAAAGCGCTACTGGCTCGATCCTACGGTGAACTACCAACGAGGTACACTTGAATATTTAGCACAACCTGATTATGGCTATGCCCTAATTATTGATAAAGGTGAAACTGCTTTAACCTCTATGGCACAAAAGCCTGTACATACAAATGTATCTGTAGAAGATAACTTTTTTATTGCAGAAAAAGTATCTGAGCCATCACGTTTTGAAACCCAATACACTTATGCCGGATTTGAAGCAATTAACCGAAGAAGTAATATAGCCAGCAGTGGTCTAAATAGCGTTGCTAAGTCTTACTTTGAGTATTACCAAGGATTTTTAAATGGTTTATCAATAAATGAAACAATGGCAATTAGTGAGCAAGAGCAAACGGGTAAACTAATAACCAAAGAATCGTATTTAATTGATGAATTTTGGGAAAAAACAGATGAAGGCTACGAAGCTAGTTTTTATGCAAGTGAAATACAAAACAGTGTTTACGAACCAAAACAAGTAAACAGAACTGACCCGCTTTACTTCAGCTATCCCAATATAATTAACACCACAATAAAACTACATTTTACAGAAAAAGATTGGGGATTTGATAGCGAAAAAGAAGAAATTGATAACGACTACTTTAATTTAAAAACAGCCACTGAATTTAATAATAACGTTTTAACACTGACCTATAGCTATTACGCAAAACAAGATCATATAAAAGCCACTCAAATAGATGATTATTTAGCACAGCGTAAAAAGTTAATATCAGCAACTCATTACCCTATTCTAAAATATGCAAAGGCGAGCGAAACGCCTCAAACAACAGCTGATGTGTTAGATAGCTTCGGTTATAGCTGGCTTAAATATGTGTTGGCTGGTTATATTTTAGTACTCATATTCTTTTTCGCCGATTGGCGATTAGAGTCAGCAAAAAAAGTGAAATTTGAAGATAGTCCATTTTATGCCGTATCTGTAAGTAAGTTTATTATTTACAGTATTTTGAGTTTAGGCATATTTGTTAACTACTGGAGTTATCGTAACTTTAAAGCCATTAAAGAACGCGATAACTCAAGTATTATGCCTATTGCTCGAGGTATATTTGCATTTTTATGGTATTACCCTTTGTATCTCGCACTTGCAGAGCACAGCCAACAACAGCTAAACAAAAATAAAGTAATGCCTAACTGGACTGCCTTAACACTCTGGCTAATGGTACTTGCCAGCGCCTTTGCTTATCGTATGGACGAATACGCAACCATAGTGATTTGTATAATGCCATTTTTATGGTTGCCTCTAGTTAGTTACATTGAGCAAACCGATACAAGTAAAGAAGCCTTACATTACAACTCGTACTGGCGAATTAGACAGTATTTAATCTCGCTTGCGTTTGCACCTCTATTATTTTTGGGCGTACTTCAAGAAGTAAATATTTTACCCAATGCTGCAATTATCAAAGGCGATAGTTTATGGCCTTACCAAGTACACTTTTTAAAACGTAATCGCCTAACACCTGAAAACGAAGAAATACTTTATTTTTATAGCGATGCAGTATTTGATTACCGAGAAGACGGTAACGGAATAACCGAAAACTATATTTTTAGTTACTACAAAAACGATGACGGTAAGCTTGAATCGGATCTTAGTCACTTTAAAGATATAGAAAAAATAGAAGCCTCGTACGGTAAAACCAAGCTTGATAACACAAGTATAAAAGTAATAAAAACTGACGGTAGTGACTTCTTACTCATTGTAGGGCGTCTAAACAAGCAGGATAAAGTACTAGTGGAGCAGATTAATTTACGTATAACAGCAAATAAAGTGCGTTAGTGGCTTAAAATATCCAATTAGTACGAATATTTTTAGCCACTAATTAAAGGCTGTTAATCTTTGAGGGCTAAGATTTTACAAGAGACTATTTGATTTTATATCAAAGCAGTCGCTGTCTTGGAAGGCGATAAAATCATTCCTAGCTTGAATTTATTTTAACTTTGAAAGATCAATGCTTTTATACTAAAAATCCATATCAAATTATTTAATAAGTATTAAAAACCTATTCTTAATTGTTTAACCAAGATAAGCATTTTTATGAAATGGCAGTGCTAACTAGCCGATTTATATATGAATAAAAAACAAGCGCCACAATAATAAGAATTATTTGCATTTAGGTGTTGACAGACAGTTAGATCTAACTGATAATCAATATCAACAAGACGGATTGCATACCACTTGTTAAGGAATGAATTGATTTGTTTCTCGACCCTGAAACAACGTGTGGCGCACGTAAACAGCTATGGTTACTTGTTATGAACGCAACGCCCCTTGATGTTGATGATGAGTAACCGCCCTACTATTTTACTTGCTACATTGCTCATATCGGTGACGGTAGATATGAAACTAAAAAAGCCCTTACGGGCTTTTTTTATGTCTGTAATTTAGTTGGTTAAATTAAACTAATTAACGACGATTTTTACGTGCTCGTGCCCGGCGTTGAAGCTTTTCTTCTTCTTTAGCTGCTTTTTTAGCTTCTGCAGCGGCGCGTAAACCAGCAACCATTACTTCTTCTTCCTCACGCATTTGCGGAGTTTCCATCGTAATACGGCCAATAATACCATCGCGCAATTCGTTGATTAGTATTTCAGACATTTTGTATGTGTCTATTTGATTACCACCACGGATACAGCCGCGTTTTTTACCCGCCATTTCAACAAATTCCCAATCACTTTCAGGCAGTTCGGCAATTTTATAACGCGCTTTTAAAAGCTCAGGGTAAGCACGCAATAAGTACTCAGCGGTGTAACTTGCTACTTCTTCATACTCAAGCGCAGTATCACGAATAGCACCGGTAGCGCCTAAGCGATAACCTGAGTTTTCGTTTTCTACTTTTGGCCACAACATACCTGGCGTATCGTAAAGCATAATACCGTCTTCAAGCTTAATGCGTTGTTGCGCTTTAGTAACAGCAGGCTCATTACCTGTTTTTGCAACTATACGTCCAGCCAATACATTAATTAACGTAGATTTACCCACGTTAGGAATCCCCATGATCATGGCTTTAATTTGCTTATCGGCACCCACTTTATGCGGCACTAGCTTTTTACAAAGCTCATTAATACGGTGTACTTCAGCTGCTTTATCATGTCCAAAAGAAATCGCTTTAACACCGTTTTCTTGCTCAAAATAATCTTTCCAAATTTGAGTCATTTTAGGATCAGCTAAATCAGCCTTATTTAAAATTTTGATGACTGGCTTGCCTTCACGCAAGGTTGCCACCATCGGGTTTTCACTACTGTAGGGAATGCGCGCATCAAGCACTTCAATGATCACATCCATTTGTGGCATTATTTCTTTAATTTCATTGCGGGCTTTATTCATATGCCCAGGGAACCACTGGATAGCCATTTTTAACTCCTAACGTATAATTAACCGCTATTTTAACTGGCAATTCATTTAATTGCGCTATACTGACGCAAATTTTTTCAGATTAGTTGTTATGGCTCTTAAATCCACCATTATGAAAGTGCAGTTATCGCTTAGCGATATGGACCGCCACGTTTATCAAGATTTTAATTTAACCTTGGCTCAACACCCATCAGAGACCGATCAACGTTTGATGATTCGCTTACTCGCTTTTGCTCTAAATAGCTGTGATGGTTTAGAATTTACTAAAGGATTAAGCGCTGATGATGAGCCTGAACTTTGGCATGTTAGCTATAGTGAAGAGATAGAGCTGTGGGTTGAGCTTGGCTTACCAGATGAAAAACGCCTTAAAAAAGCCTGTAATAAATCTAAAAAAGTAGTGCTATATACTTATGGTGAAAACAATCAAGCAATTTGGTGGCAAAAACATCAACCTAAATTGTATGAATTTAAAAATCTAAGTATTTTTAGCCTTGATTATGCAGCAACACAAGCACTTGCTGCTTTAGTTGATCGTGGAATTAAGCTCGCCATTACCATTCAAGATGGTGAAGTATGGGTAAATACCGATACAACCAATATTGAAATAAAACCGCTACAGTTAATGTAATTACGGTAGTTATACCAATTGCATTAAATTAGTTATCTATTATAGCGACAAATAAATAAGTCGATAACAAGGCGAAAATTATGACATATAGTTGTTCTATATAAATAATTTTTAACGCAGGTAGCGGATTATTTAATACGCTAGAATGATCATGTTTTTAATAAAATTGGTATTAGGGAGCATATGAAAGTTAAACACGTTATTGTTTTACATGGCTTGTATATGTCTGGCTTTGTTATGCGCCCACTTTGTTCACGGCTTGAAGAATCGGGGATGACAGTATTAAACATTACCTATAATACGCTCGACCCTCACCGCGATACCATATTTGCACAAATTGATGAGTGTATTTCTAACGAGCCTGCAGCGCTTGTATGCCACTCTATGGGAGGGCTGATTGCACGTGCTTACCTAGAGGCAAACTCCCCTGCTAGCCAGAATGTTACGAAGGTAATTACGCTTGGTACTCCACACAAAGGCAGCCATATTGCGCAAAAGATGAAACAAAAAGGGTTTGAATCATTTTTAAAAAATAGTGTTGAATTTTTACTCACTAAAAATGGTAATTGGCCTTTTAAAGCTAAGCTTTACAGTATTGCAGGCGATTTACCTATTGGGCTTATGCCCTTAATAGTTAAAGGTAGCCAGTCAGATGGCACTGTATTACTAGATGAAACCAAACTTAAAGGTATGGCCGAACATAAAGTGTTTCATTTAAGCCATACCAGTATGATTTACTCGCGCCAAGTACTCGATTACATTTTAAAGTGCTTAAACGAAAGCGATTAATCCTCAGCATTGGCTGCTATTTTATAACTAATTAAAAATACTACTGCCAATATAAGCGGAATCGGCGCCGCAATGTAGCCAAAAACATCCGAATTCGCAAAACTCGCACCTGCTAAGTGGGCTACTAACCCTAATACAAATGCGATGACTGCAAGACCTACCACTATTAACTCTGCTTTATTTTGTTTTGCTGTTTTTGCATGCATGTTATCTCTCCTAATTATTTCGACACACTTATTATGCGCCGTTAGGGTGGATGATTTTTGACCTGCATCAATAAAAAAATAGCTAAATTATCGCCTTGAATAAAGTTTGTTTTAGATCATAATTTATACTTATTTAGAGTTTATTTACTTTTAAGGGGTGGTATTTTTATTAATCAGACCCATTTCTATTAATAGTTAGAGGTGCGTATTGATATCAAAAGCAGTTAATAGGTTAAAGCTATTAACTAGATATATTTAAACGATTTTACTAAACAATAAAAATCCGCGATACTTATCACAAGTTCACAAACAAACGGTTATTCAGGAGCAAGTTATGTCACATGTAAACGCAATTGGTCTAAACAGTGCAAAAAGCGAAGACATCATAAAGTCACTCAATACATTATTGAGTAGCTACCAGATTCAATACATGAACGCGCGTGGCTTTCACTGGAATATTAAAGGCCGTAACTTTTTTGAACTACACGTTAAATTTGAAGAAATTTATAACTTACTACTTCTAAAAGTAGACGAAGTTGCAGAACGTATTTTAACGTTAGATGGTGCGCCTCTACATGCATTTTCTGATTACCTTGAAGTAAGTAAAATTAAAGAAGCTAAAGGTATTAGTGATGGCGTTACAGCCGTAGAAAACCTACTTGCTGGTTACAGCACATTAATTCACATGCAGCGTGATATTTTAAGCCAAGCTGGTGATGCAGATGATGAAGGTACTGCCTCACTAATGAGCGATTACATCTCAGAGCAAGAAAAACTGGTTTGGATGCTAAAGGCTTACTTAGACTAAACTAGCAAAAAAAAGCCCTCAATGAAGAGGGCCACAAATAGGGATAAATCGTTAAATAATCAAGCGATTCGGTTACTATATTAGCCTGCTCCCAATACTAAACAACGCCCCTGTTACCAGTGGCGTTGTTTTTGGTTTAAGTGGGTACAATGCTCATATATTGGGATAAACAATATATGAGCATTACTGCTCTCATTATTTTTTCCCATAAAAAAGCCCCAGCGATACTGGGGCTTTGTGAACGTAACTAATTAAGTAACTATATTAGTGTCGTTATTGCTGGTTAGAACTTACTTCTAAAACCGATGTAGAATGATTGACCAATTGGGTCGTACGTACCTGCATCAGTTTCAGTACCAGTACTTGAACCACTTACACCCGATAAAATGCGCGGTGGCTCTTTATCAAATAAGTTACTTGCACCAGCGTAAAGCTCTGTTGAATCGCTGATATGGTAACTTGCTTGAACATCATGATACGTTACTGAACCAATCCCTACTCCACCTGGAGCAATACCAAAACCACTTAAGAATTGATCATCAAAGTCTGCAGCGCCAATGTAAGTTAAGCTCCAGTTAAAATCAAAGTCGTTAAGTTTATAACCAAAGTTCCAGTTAGCTTTATGCTCTGATGCACCAATTTCTCCAGCAAACTCATCTTTATCAGCGCCTGGAAGTGGAATGCTATAACCATCGATTAGGTAAGTATAAGCAAGGCGAGTTCTAAACGCACCTGGACCAATATCAGTAGAGTACGTTAGTGTTAAATCAACACCTTCTGTACCTAAACCACCACTGTTAGATACACCACTGTCGATAAATTCTAGTGAACCAGCACTATTATTACCTGATGGCGCACTACGACGAGTTACAAAGTCACAAAAGCTTGTATCGCCGCCGCCATAACATTGGTCAAGAATAAACTGACGAGGGGTTGATACTATTGCATCTGTAATTTCGATATCAAAGTAATCAAGCGTAATGTCTAGTCCTGAAATTAGGTTTTCTGGTGTAAATACTAAACCTACTGTTACAGAGTCACCAACTTCTTCTTTTAAATCTTGGTTGCCACGGTTAAAGCCACTAATACCTTGTAAGTCAGACTGGTTAAGCGTGAACTCACCATTTGAAGCGATATTAGTTGTAACACCACCATCTGTACGACAAGCATCACCAGCAGCACCACCGCCACTATTAGTAACACCTAAACATGGATCGTTTAAACCACTTGGGAACGTTTGTGAAGGCGGAGAAAATAGTTCATCGATATTTGGAGCACGCGTTGAACGAGCACGAGTAGCACGTAAACGTAAGCTATCCATTACTTCCCAATCAACACCCACATTCCAACTTTCGGTGTTACCGACTGTTGAATAATCAGATAAACGAACTGCTGCATTCATCGTTACAGTATCAAGTACTGGGATGTTTGCTTCTACATAGTACTCTGTTACGTCAAACGAGCCTTCTGTTGCTGGGATTGCATTACCTGCATTAAGACCGGCTTGCTGTAGTGCATCAAATTCACTGCGTGAAAATTCTTCGCGGTATTCAAAACCAGCAGCAATACCCACCGTACCTGCTGGTAAATCAAATAAATCACCTGAGATATTACCACCAATGATCTCTTGCTCAACTGACGTTGAAAGAGAGCTAGGTGCACTTACAAAATCAATAGCTCCTTGTGATAACGAATTAAAACCATAAATGTCTACAGGCGCACAGTTAAAGCCGCGAGCTGTCGCATCGATACAGATAGCCTCGTCAGTAATACCATCACCATCTAAATCTTGGCTATCAATAACAGCTTCTAAACCTTGACGGAAGCTTTGCACGTTGACTAAACCACCAGAAACTTGCTGCTCTTTTGTTTTACCATATACGTAGTAAGTATCGTAAAACCAACCATCTGCTATTTCACCTTGAAAACCAAGCGCTAAACGGAATGTATCACGCTCTGCTCGTGCTCCACGGTTACCAATGTCACTCAAACGTTTTGCAAAAAAGATATCACGCATACCATCACCATCGGTGTCGGTTGCTGCGTTATATATATCGTCTGGTACAAATGCATTACGTAATATTTCACCGTTTACATTAAATTCAATCGGTACTTGGCCATTTGCATAAATATCATCAGAAGCAAAAGGGAACGGCTCTAATTCAGAAACAGTTGTTGTTGCAGCGTAAGTGCCTTCATAAAAAAAGCTATGCTTGTCACTTAACTCATAGCTACCATTTGATGCGAATAAGTAGCGCTCTGTAGGTATTGCTATTGTACGTACGCCGCTTCGGTTAAAACCATTTGCATCTACGCCATCGCCACCATTAGTACTAAATGAGTTTTGTAGGTTGTTTGCATCATTAAACGTAAATGTTTCATCCCCTGCGCTAAAACGACCTTGTGGTGGGAATGAAGATAAAAACGGGCTTACCGCATCAAATACAGAGCCTGGGTTTGCTACTGGATCATCTTCGAAGAAAACACCTGAAAATTGGTCTACCGCTGAGCGATCACGGTCACGTGAGAAAACAGCACCTTGATCAGAGTAACCAAGGTGAAACATGGCGTGCCCTTTACCATCTGAGCTTGATAAGCCTGAGGTAAAGTTAAATTGGCGTGACTCATCATCACCTTCACTCGATTCACCGTACTGACCTTCAAACTCAACGCCTTCAAAGTCATCTTTTAGTACAAAGTTAACTACACCAGCAACAGCGTCAGAGCCATAAACTGATGAAGCACCACCGGTCATAATTTCAACACGTTCGATAAATTGGCTCGGAATAGTATTTAAATCGACAGCAGAGCTGCCAGGTACACCAGAAACATAACGGCGACCATTAACTAAAACCAATGTACGGTTAGAGCCTAAATTACGTAAATCAACTGTAGCAACCCCCGCACTGGCTGTATTAAAGTTTGAATTAGTACGGCTAATAGCTGGCGAACCAAATGCTGGGTTCTCTAGCAGTAAATCTTGAATATTTAATGATCCCGATGCATCAATAGCGGCACTATCTACAACTTGGATAGGCGCTGATGACATCGCCTCAGCTGAACGAATACGAGAACCTGTAACTTGTACACGTTCTATTTTAGTAATTTCGTCATCTTCTGCAGCCACACCTTGAAATGAAATGCTTGCAAGTATGGCGCTGCTTAGCGCAACTGTTAACGACGATTTTTTAAATAATCGCGCGCTACCTTTGTTAGTTAATGTCATATAATTCCCCTGAATTGTTATTTTTGTAACTAAATAGTTACTTCGCGGATTACAGTAAGGGGATTTATTTAAACACTCTACGTGCATTATTTATGAGGCGTAATCTTTGGTATGAATAGCTAGTTTGATGGGATTAATTAGTACGTCACAATTATTTTATAAATATATTGTACTTTTCATAACAGTTTTTCCGCTAAGCACGGTCTTTGTTACTATATACAGCAAGAGATATAAAATAATGGTCGCTTCTTTTCATGCATTAACTTTTGTTAGTAACACTAAGTTTGCAACATTTTTAACAAAGCGCGTGCAAGAGCACCGACACTTTGAATCTCAATCTTTTATTCAGGCAAACAGATTAGATCAAATAGATACAGATCAATACAACGTACTTTTTTACGAACTAACCAATCTGGCTGATCCTATGCAAATAGTGCATTTAACAGAGCTCGCTAAAAAGCTTAAGCTAGTCATTATTGCCCAGTCGGGTCATTTTGCGAGTTTTGCTTTTGAAGTTGGCGCTGTTGATTTTTTAATAGTAGATTCTACAGCACCGCGTATTGATAAATGCTTTGATAAACTAATTCACCTTTGCCCGATTGCAAGCGCGGCTGAGCGCCAATATCAACAGAGCACACAAACCGAAAAACCATCATCACATATTGTAGTTAAAGATGTAGGTAAGGTAAGGCTAATTGATATAAAAGATATTATTTGGATTAATGGTGCGGGCAATTATGTAGAGCTGCATTTTACCCAAGGTAGTACACCGGTATTACACCGCGAAACCATGAAAAATATTGAACAGCAGCTAGAGCCAGAAGGGTTTATTCGTATTCATCGCTCGACGCTGGTAAGAAAACAAGCTATCTGCGAACTGATGCCTACCGACAGTGGCGATTATAAAGTAAGACTTAAAAACGACATGTGCTTAAACCTTTCAAGGCGCTATAAAGGGTGTTTAGAGAGTATTATAAGCCCTCTTCAGTAGCGGTTTATAATACTCATATTAATTACCAGTTCTGTTTTATATAACTATCACTTGGATGCACTAATAAATAGCTTTCGGTATCTTTATAAAAATTAACTTCTACATCGCTATTTTTCCATACCTTTTCAAACATATCTTTAGCTATGATATTAATGTTTATATAGTCAACACGTTGATAGCCACGCTCTTTTACACCCGCAAAATAGGCCTCTAACGAATCAAGACTATCTAAAGTTAACAGTTCAAACTCTTTTAAGTTAACAACCACAAACTTAATTGTATTTTTAGGATGAAAGCTCAATTCTTGAATAACACCATTAGTTAAAGATGTTATACCTTCATTGTTAAAGCTCCCCTTCAACTTCAAATACATATGAGGGGGCTGTGAACAAATCTGAAATTCGCCATGTGCTCCAAACATAAATTACCTTCTATATATCAACTTCTATATATAGAGTAATACAATTTTCCGATTTTGCAGTTAATTTAACAGCGCAATAAAAAAGGCCATTTCGAGGGCTTTTTCTTCTAAGCTTTTAAAACGACCTGATGCACCGCCATGACCTGCATCCATATCCGTTTTAAAGACTAAAATGTTACTGTCTGTTTTAAGTTCACGCATTTTTGCAACCCACTTCATAGGCTCCCAATACTGTACTTGTGAGTCATGAAGACCGGTAGTAACGAGTATGTTCGGATAGTTTTGTGCGCTAATATTGTCATAAGGCGAGTAAGCTTCTATCACATCATAAAATTGAGGCTCATTTGGATTACCCCATTCATCGTATTCATTTGTTGTGAGTGGAATACTCTCATCAAGCATTGTGGTTAATACGTCTAAAAATGGTACATGACAGCCAACACCGCAATATAACTCTGGTGCCTGGTTTACAACCGCCCCCATTAATAAGCCACCAGCACTGCCGCCTGAGGCAAACACCTTATTGCTATCACAATAACCTCGATCAACAAGCGCTTTTGTCACATCAATAAAGTCACTAAAGCTATTTTGTTTATGCTCTTTTTTACCTTGCTCATACCATTCGCGGCCTAGCATTTCAGAGCCTCTGACATGCGCTATTACATAAACAAAACCACGATCGAGCAAGCTCAGTGATGAGCTTGAAAAACTAGGATCAATCGTATAACCATAGGCGCCATAGCCGTATTGAAATAACGGATTTGTACCCTCTTTTTTAAAGCTGTCTTTTCGATAAACAACAGATACAGGTACTTCAACTCCGTCGCGTGCAGTTATCATTAACCGCTCCGACTGATAGTCATCAGCATTAAAACTACCGAGTACTTTTTGCTGTTTAAGTAATGTTTTTTCGCCCGTTGCTAAATCAACATCATATAAAGAGCCCGGTGTTGTTAAGCTCGAGTAATAAATACGCGCAGTGCGAGTGTCTGGCTCTGGGTTCATTGCTATTGCTGCATAATAACAAGGATCGGCAAACTCAAGTGCCTTACGATCCCCTTGCTTATTAACAACTACAAATCGAGCTTGCCCTTGCTCGCGTTCACTTAATACTAAAAAGTCATTAAATAACTCTACACCTTCAAGCAGTACATTTTCTCTGTGAACTGTATGCTCAAGCCATTGTGTTTTATCAGCAATCGTTTCGTTTGTTGCCGTCATTAGTCTAAAGTTTTTAGCTTGCCAGTTAGTCACAATATAAAATGTGTCACCCAGCTTATCTACGTCAAACTCATGGCCATCTTCACGCGGCATTAATGCTTTAAATTCGCCAGTGGGCTTATTAGCATCCAGCACCCATGTATCGTTGGTCTCTGTCGATGCTAAATCAATAATAATTAAGCCTTCGTCGCGGCTTTTACCAAGTCCCATAAAAAAGCTGCTGTCTTGCTCTTCATAAACCATTACGTCTTGGCTTTGCTCGCTGCCAAGCTCATGCCTAAATACTTGGTATCCTAGTAGCGTTTTTAAATCTTTTTTTACATAAAAAACGGTTTTATTGTCGTTAGCCCAAACAACTTGCCCTTCTGTATTTTCAAGTACATCAGGTAGCATTTCACCGGTCGCTAAGCTTTTAAAGCGAACATTATAAATACGACGCCCTTCAGTATCTTCGGAGTAAGCCATAAGCTGCTCACATGGGCTTAGTGCGACTTCTCCTAGCTCAAAAAACTCAAATCCCTCAGCTAATATATTTACATCGAGTAAAAGCTCTTTATTATTAGCCTTTATACTCGTGCTTCTATAGTGGCGTGAGTACTCATCATCACCACGAACTTCTGAGTGATACCAGTATTTTCCGTCTTTAACGGGTACCGAGTTATCGTCTTTTACAATGCGTGCTTTTAACTCTTCAAAAAGTGTATTTTGGAGTGGCTTCATTGCAGCTAACTGTTCATCGCAATATGCATTTTCAGCATGTAAATGTGCAAGTACTTGCTCATCCTGACGATCGTCATCACGCATCCAATAGTAATTATCAGTGCGTATTTTATTATGAGTACTTAATGTATGGGCTTGCTGTTTAGCAATCGGGAAATTAGGTAATAAACTTAAAGAGTAGTCAGGACGAGACACAACAAAACCAATTAAAAAAATAATGTGATTTGCAGTTTATCATAAAAATAAAAAAGCCCATCCAATAGTTGGATGGGCTAAAACGGTAAACGCTTCATTATTAAAACCGCTATACCTTTGGGAAGATAATTCACTAACAACCTTATATTTGCTGCCAAGCCATAGCCCAACTTTGTCCAACACCGGGCTCGAACATAAACTTTTTATCGTCACTCGCGCGGCAAAACTCATTAAATGGCCAAGGCCTACATTGATAAACATGCCCTGTTTTTGGCTGCAATACCTTTGTACCCGCATTATAGTTTTCACAATTTTCAGGGTACACGTAATCATAAGAATCAAGGTTATTAACAACACGCTCGTCGCATTTTGCAATACAATGAAAATCGACATGCGCTTTACATATACCACTGCTTTGCAATGCAAAAATTTCATTATTTCTATAGGCTACAATTAAGCCTTGCTCGGTCATTTTACCTGCGCTAACCAGAGGAACATGCACGTTAATATGCTCGGCAACTAAGCGTGGCCATGCGTGAGGTTCACCTTGCTCAAGCGAGGTGATTTTGTAATCAAATGATAAACTAACTAGCTCTCCTTGCATGTCGTAAAAGGTTACACTCACCACATCGCCAATAAACAATTGGGTATGATGATTTAAGCAACCTATTGTTGACCACTTTCCACAGGCCAACGACGTATGCATAAACACGGCAACACCTTAAGAGTTACAAAATCTTATCCATACACTATGGATACACAAAAAATACACTGAGGGCAAGTGATACATAACAACACGTTATGCAGTAGTCCCGCTACCATAGCTTTATAAAAAGCCTTAGACCGGAAACTTTGCGCCCTAATCTTTCGATTAGTTTGCCAGCAATGCGGCGATTATAATTCGGCCCCGCATAACAATCAAACAAAAGAATGTAACCAAAAATAAAAACCAATCCTTTAAGGTTGGTTTAATGTGTTTTTAACTAAATAAATAAGCTAAAGGTTCTTTCGCCCACGTAAATATCAGCAATACCAATAAAGATATAAATATTAGCCATGCAGGCCAAGACGCTTTTGTTACTTTAGCCTCAGAGTCATCTGCTTTTAACTCTTTTGAGCCTGTGATCATCGCCTTAACTAGCGGCTTACCTTTTATTCTATAAACAATAATAGCTAATACATGTAAACCAATAGCATAAAGTAAAATGTCAAAATTCAGCTCATGTAGCCAATTTGCAAAATCAATCGTATCGCTAGACACATATTGAGCAAGCGGGCCGTCAGTTAAAATGCCATCACTACTCATTAACCCGGTAATAAGCTGCGTAATTATAATTATAAAAAATACCATTACCATACAGCTGCCAGGTGCTGAATGGCCTAGCGAGTCACTTGGTGTCTTTAGTGCCTTTAAAATAGCACGAGGAGAGTGCAGCAACCCACTTAATCTCGCGGTTTTACTTCCGATAATGCCCCATATTAAACGCGTTACAATGAGTGCTAAAGTAAAGAACCCAGCAACAAAATGAAGCTCAATCATGCCCTCTTCAATACTAAAATAAAGCACCGCAATACTTACAACCAAAAACCAATGAAAGCATCTAATAAACCCATCCCACACTTTTAACGTCGTCATTGCGCCTATCCTTAAAAAAACAGTATTATCTAATTCGTTAACTACTTTAACATCATAATATTAAGGTATCCTTATGAGCCATTCTACAAGCCGTGAGAGTAAATATCATGCAACCAGTTAAAAAAGCTATTTTAAAAGGCTTTTTAGATATGCTACCACTGTGTTTAGCGGTTATTCCTTGGGGTATTTTATGTGGCTCTTTAGCGATTCAAAATGGCTTTAGTGCATTAGAAACCCAAGCAATGTCGTTATTAGTATTTGCAGGCTCTGCACAGCTTGTTGCAATTGAACTTATAGCGGGCAACACACCATTGCTTACAATTTTATTCACAACATTTATTATTAGCTCTCGACATTTTTTATACGGTTTAGCCGTGCGTCATAAGGTCATTGAACAGCCTATGCGTT
This sequence comes from Pseudoalteromonas sp. TAE56, assembly GCF_000497955.1. NCBI lineage: Bacteria > Pseudomonadati > Pseudomonadota > Gammaproteobacteria > Alteromonadales > Pseudoalteromonadaceae > Pseudoalteromonas > Pseudoalteromonas sp. TAE56. The sequence continues at coordinate 18,730 of NZ_AUTN01000119.1, read as the reverse complement.
GGCGCTTACCAGTAAGTTTTGTATTAACCGACGAGCTATTTGCATTTTCTCATCATCGAAAAGCGTATAGAACAAAAACACGTTTAATATACGCATTGAGCGCTGGTTTTAGCTTTTATATTGCATGGAATATTTGGACGTTAATTGGCATTGTAGCAGGCACAATGCTGCCCGACTTAACTAATTTAGGGCTCGACTTTGCCATTGCTGCCACGTTTATAGCGTTGGTTATTCCGGGCATTAAAAATTTGGCCTCACTCGTTACGGTAATTGTAGCAGGCATTAGTGCAACGCTTTTAAAAAGCACAGGATTTGAGTTATGGCTTGTTTGCTCAGCGCTGCTGGCAATGGCAGCAGGTTACAGCACAGCAAGACTAACCACTAAAAAGGAAGTAACGCCATGATGACGACTATTTTACTCATGGCGTGCATTACATTTTTTACACGTTATTTATTTTTGCACCGTGCTTTACCGTTTAAAGTAGGCCCTAAAATGCAGCAATTTTTAAGCTTTAGTGCACCGGCAGTGCTTACAGCAATTTGGGTGCCTATCGTGTTTTTGAATGAAGATGGCATTAACTTAAACTGGCAAAATCCTTACTTGAGCGCCGCGATAGTTGCCATTATTGTTGCCTACAAGACACATAATATTTATTACACAACGCTTGCAGGTATGGGGCTATTTCTAATTTTAAATTAGTGCGATCTTTATACTTTATGAAATACTGCACTCAGGTTAAAATGCGGCTAACAACAATAAAAAGACACCAATATGCACAAATTCCATCAATTAAGCGCAACAAGCTTGCAGGGTCAACCTATCAACTTTAATGATTTTGAAGGTAGGATTGTGCTTATTGTTAATACCGCAAGTAAATGTGGATTTACCTATCAATACGAGTCTCTGCAAGCTTTGCACAATAAGTATGCCAGCCAAGGTTTAGTTATTCTGGGATTTCCGTGCAATCAATTTGGTAAACAAGAACCCGGCAACGCAACACAAATTGAGCAAGGATGTTTAATTAACTACGGGGTTAGTTTTTTAATGGCGGCCAAAGTAGATGTAAATGGTAAGCATGCACACCCGGTATTTCGCCACTTAAAATCAGCCTTACCTGGTTTTTTAACACGTAAAATAAAATGGAATTTTACTAAATTTTTAATTGCCGCAGATGGTACACCAATTAAACGCTATGCACCTTTTACTAAGCCCGAAAAGCTAGAGCTTACAATTCAAAAAGCATTAGCACAGGCTAAAAGTACCCTTTAAAAAGTAATAAAGAGGCGCAAGGCCTCTTTATTGCCAATACTATTGAAACTTAAACATACACATTACTACACATTTAAACTCTCAATATTAATTGGTATTTTATTTATACTAGTGAAATTTAATCGGTGTAATCGCTTAAATCGTCTTCGCCTAGATTTTTACGCAAGCGTTTTTGCTCAAGGTAGTCTTCCAACTTCTTCTTAACCTTTTGCTTGTTCTTATCGTGTTGATTACGTCCGAGCATTTCGTACTCGTCTTCAACAAAATCGTCATCTAGCGCATCGTAACTAAATGTCTTACCCACAACCCACTCCATAAAGTGTTTGAGACCAACCAAGGATATTATTATCGCAATAGCCGGTAAAATTAAAAATGTTTAATGCCAAAGTGCTCTGCAAATTAACATCAAAATAAAGCCACGTGACTACTGTAAATAGTCTTCATGTCAGTAATGTGAATAAATAGCGCTAAATTTGAATTGAGGAAAGTGAGAGTTTTTTATCGTATCGATAAATAAAATTTATTAATTTTTATTAGTTAGCCAATTTGACTAAAAAATAGTTATTTATTAATTATTTTGACTTGCTAAAAAATAAAGAGAATCACTTAATCAATTGTTTTTTATGAAAAAATAAAACTGGCATCAAACTTGTTATTAATTAATCGTCATCAACAAAAAGTAGAGAACAAATATGAAAAAATTACTATTAGTTAGCGCATTAATTTGTACGCCAGCCGCTATGGCTCATAACGACAACGATTCTGCAATTTCATTTAGTAACGATGAATGTAACGTCGAATTTAAAAACGATGTACGTATTAAACCAAACGAATTAGAAATTTTTACTGCCAATAATAAAACTATGCAATTTAATTCCCATGGTGACTTAACCGTTAATGGCGAGCTTGTAGCGCTTAATAGCTCACAACGCGAAGCACTGAATAAGTACTCTGATAGCTTACGCACTCAATTACCTGAAGTAGCTAATATAGCGTTAGAGGGGGTTAAAATTGCCGGTGTGGCATTAGAAGAAGTAGGCAATGCATTTAATATTGACGGCCTTGATAATATGTCTGAGCTTATGGACGACATTAAAATTGAGGTAGAAAACACATTTTACCAGCAAGGTACATTTGTAATGGGCCAACAAAGTTTTAATCAATTTGGCGAAAACTTTGAACAACAATTTGAGCAGCAGATAGAAACAGCGGTTGAATCAGCAGTAATGCAATCAATGGGCAGTATTTTAGTGGCTTTAGGTTCTGAGTTACTTGGTTCAGGCGGCGATATGGATGCCTTTGAACAACGCATGGAAAATATGGGTGCACAAATAGAAGAAAAAGTAGAGCTACATGCAAGCGCACTTGAAGAGAGAGCTAACTCTTTATGTGAAAACTTTGCTGATATTGCAAAACAAGAAGAGCAATTAGTAATGCAAGTGCCAGAGCTTAAAGGTTACCAGTTATTTAGCTTTAAACAAAATTAGTACAGCAAACGTTATTTAACATCCCTTTGGCAGCACTTAAGTTTACTTAAATGCTGCTTTTTTGTGTTTCCCAAACTTATACCAACCTGCATAAATCTTTGATCAATTTAACGAATTAAATTGCACTATAACGTCGTTAAAAATTTTTTATTTAGAACAACTAGATACAAAAACTTTTGCCTAGTTCTAGCGTAATTTTCTTAACGTTAAATAGACCCCATATATAAGCAGATTGGTATTACTTTTTAGCTAATAAAGTGAGCTTACCCAATGTAACTATTGCTTGCTCTATCTGCTCGCTCCACGGCACACCATAACTTAACCTTACGCAGCTTTTATACTTATTAGAGGCTGAAAAAATAAGCCCAGGGGTAATACTAATACCAACCTCAAGAGCAAGTAAAAATAATTTTTGACTATCGTACTCGCTTCCTAAATCTAGCCACATTACACAGCCTCCTTTTGGATCGCTTATACGTGTATTTTTTGGCATAGCGTGTTGTAAACACCATCGCATACGCTCTTTGTTATCGCGCAGGCGCTGCCTGAGTACCTTTAAGTTACGGTCGTACTCGCCGCTGGCAATAAATTCTGATAACGCCCATTGGTTTATTAACGAAGCGGAGCAACTTAGTGCTCGTTTATATCGCCGCGCTTGCGTTGCAAATTTACCGGCAACTAACCAACCTACACGATAGCTCGGCGCAGCCGTTTTAGAAAAAGATGAGCAACTGATCACTAATCCTTTTTTAGAATACGCTAAAGCAGGTGTGCCTCGTTTCGCCGTAAAATATAAATCGCCGTATACGTCATCTTCAATAAGCACTACGTCGTGGCTTTCGAGTAACTCCACCAGCTGCTGCCTGTTTGTATCTGGCATAAAGCTGCCTACAGGGTTGCTAATTGCTGTCGAGAATAAACACGCTTTTATGTCATGCTCATTTAAAGCTCGCTCCAAATCGCTTAACCAAATGCCATTATCTGGACACAGTGGTATTTCGAGCGCTTTAAGTCCCAAGCTTTCTATTAGCTCTATAATTCCGTGATAACAAGGAGTCTCAATAGCCACTACATCGCCTGGCTTTGTCACGCACTTAAGCGCAATAGCCATAGCCTCTTGCGCACCATTGGTGATCACAAGCTCGTCCATATCAATACCAATGCCAAAATCTAAATAGCGATGCACTAATTGTTTTTTCAGTGGTACGAACCCATCAGTTGGGCCATAATTTATGGCTTTACTGCCCGCAATTGTCATTACACGGCGCATGTTTCTGGCGAGTGCTTTATCGGTAGGTGCTGCTGCAATTGGGTTGGCGATACCAAAGGGGACTACGTTAGCTTGATGAATCGCGCTATACACCTGCTCTATTAAGGCTTGTTTATTTACCACAACAGGTTCACGACTTAATTTAACTCGCTTAGGTAAATTATGAGCCATGCTAACGACTTTTAAAAAATATCCTGATTTTTCACGCGCCTCTACCAACCCTTGATCTTCAAGTGACTGGTAAGCCTGTTTTACAGTGGGGATACTTATATTTAAGTTATCTGCCATTTTTCGCAGTGATGGAAGTTTTTCGCCGGGGAGTAAAACTTGTTGAGCGCTCATATCTCTAATCAACTGAATAACTTGCTGATATAAAAACTCATGCCCTTGGCTATTTTTTTGTCTTATCATCACACACCAAATCTGTATAGGTTACATTTTTACTTTTCTGTATATGGTAAGTATACAGATAGGTCTTAAAATAGCCATTCAATCGGGCTTTGGGGACTAACCATGAAAAGTGCAGCGCTATACATTACAACCGTTTTAATTTGGGGCTCAACTTGGTTAGCCATAGAGTTTCAGTTAGGTGATATTGCGGTAGAGTTATCGTTATTTTATCGCTTTGCTATTGCAGCGCTTTTAATGTGGTTATATGTAGCGTACAAAAAACCCGACATGCGATTTAAGTTACTGGATCATGGCTTTTTTGTTTTATTAGCTATTTGTAATTTTGGATTAAATTATTTAATGCTTTACTGGGCACAAAATCACCTTACCTCAGCCATGACCTCTATTGCCTTTTCAATGCTGCTGGTTATGAACATAGTCAATACTCGGTTATTTTTTGGTAAGCCAATCTCAAAACGAATTTATACAGGTGCTGTTCTCGCTGTATTAGGTATTACGTGTCTGTTTTGGCCACAGTTACAGCAGTTCGACTTGAGTAATGGTGCGTTGGTCGGGTTACTACTTGCCCTTGGTGGCACCTTTGTGGCTTCATTAGGAAACATGGTAAGCGTTCGTAATTCTCGTAAACAAATTGGTGTATTGCAAGGCAATGCATGGGGCATGCTATACAGCGCTATAGGTTTAGCTTTATATGTATTAATGAACGATGTGCAATTTAGTTTGAATGCTCCACCAAGTTACTGGTTATCACTACTTTATCTATCAATATTTGGCACTGTAATCGCTTTTGGTTGCTACTTTGCTCTACTAAGAAATATAGGCCCTGAAAAAGCCAGCTACGTTATTGTTTTATTCCCATTAGTGGCAGTAACACTGAGTAGCTTTTTTGAAGGCTTTGAATGGCACGCAAATACCTTTGCAGGATTTAGCCTAGTGCTATTAGGTAACGCCATTGTGCTTACCCCAACAAAACGAATTAACGCCTTTTTAGCTAATAGAGCAGTAGCTAAAAGTGGCTCCGTCCCCAGTTAGACGCGTTATTAACGCAACTAACACAAAAGCGCCTACCCTACTGTAGGCGCTTTTTTATTGGCATATGAAAAAGTAAAGCCTGCCCATGCACACTAATAACGGCTGGAGTTTTACCTACCAGTTCACCATCTGCTTCAATCAATAACCCTTCAGTTTTTATAGAAGCTGTATTTAAGCAACTGTAGTTAAGATTTTTTATATGCTGATGGCGCTTAAAAAATAACTTCATAAAGCTTATTACATTATAAAAAAGCCCACCCGTTCGCATTTGATAACACTCAAGCAGTCCATCAGTTAAATCTGCTTTTGGCGCTATTTCTAGACCACCACCAAAGTACTTATGATTAGCAAATACGGTAATTAAATTTTGATACTGCTGAGCATCGTTATTAAACGTACCTTGTAACTGCTGAGCTTGATAATAAAATAGCTCTTTAATGCTCGTCCAACTGTAATCAAAAGATGAAAAACTAGCTTTAGCATTAATCGCTTTAACTACATGAGCATCAAACCCTACCCCTGCAATATTAATAAAATAGCGGCTATTAATTTTTCCTACATCAATTGCTGTCGGTGTATTAAATAATGCCTTTCGCCAATCATCTTCTTTGCAATTAAACCCTCTCGAGAAATCATTACCTGTACCGCAAGGCAATAATGCTAACGTACAGCTACTCCCTATTAACGCATTAACCGCCAAGCTCAATGTACCGTCTCCGCCAAGTACAACTACTTTGGTAAATTTACTCAGTAGCAACCTTATTTGAGCGCAGTCATCGTTAAAGCTTCCCGTTGTAGTAAACATACAATAAGGAAAACTGCGTTTTTTACAGATGCTTTTAAGCCACATTAGTGATTTTTCATTCTGTTTTTTTGTACTTGGTTTAATAATTATTAGTAGCGACAAGCTTTTTGTTTCCAACAATGTATTTAAGAACGAATAAAAAGACTTTAATTGAATTTTTTTAATCTGAATAACTAGTCAAAAAAGGTTGTGTAAAATGCATATAAATAAATATAAACACTCACAAACACCAGTATTAATGCGACCAAAGCCGATTTCATTGTAACTATTTATGCAAAAAAGATAATAAAAAACACTGAACCGCACGTTAATAAAACAAACAAGGATTAGTTTAACTAATCCGTCAGGCTCAATTTTTATCGTTGTCTTTTTAATCAAACAACGTGCAAAATGCACGCGATTTCAACATATACAACCCGGAGCAAAATAATGAAACCAATTAACACATTAAATCAAACAGCAGCAGCTCAAGTAGCAGTTAAACCAACTAACCGTAAAGCAAGAATGTTAGCTAAACTTAACACTATTGGTAAAAGACTAGCACTTAGCGGCGCAGCTCAATATAAATAATCACCCAACCATGATTATTTTTCGGTGCAGCGAACACTCAACCACTAAATGAAGTCACTTATTTAGCTCCCCCTTGTTTGCTGCAACCTATTTATTTTATTAAAAATTGCCTTAATTTCCCCTTATTTACAAAAAAAACCTCATTTACGTACGTTTTTTAGGCAAACAGTCATTTTGCTATTTACACAGCGGTATCACCTAAGTATTATTCTGCGTCACGGAGAGATGGCAGAGTGGTCGAATGCACCGGTCTTGAAAACCGGCATGGGTTTATAGCCCATCTAGGGTTCAAATCCCTATCTCTCCACCATATTTTAATTGGTGGCTTTTTTACTTCCATCAATACAAACGGTTATGCGTTGGAGAGGTGTCCGAGTGGCCGAAGGAGCTCCCCTGCTAAGGGAGTATAGAGTTTGTAGCTCTATCGAGGGTTCGAATCCCTCCCTCTCCACCATACTTAATTTAAACCACTTAATTGTGGTTTTTTTGTGCCTAAAATTTAACACCTATACTAAATTGGGAGGGTGAGAACCCTCGACAGGGTTCGACAAAATGTCTGGAACATTTTGGGCCGCTGCAAGCGTCGCGCAGCGATTGATTACATGAATGTAAGCAAGTCTATCCCTCCCTTTGGACTATACTTAATGTAAACCACTTAGTTGTGGTTTTTTGTACCTAAAAATTATAAAAACTAAACAAATTGTGCCTAGTAATAACTTAGGGCATTATTAACACAACTTTAGCCACTTTAGGTTTAGCTATGATCCGGTTCATATTGCTATCAGTTTGCGCGGCAGCACCATTTTTTACCTTGGCACAAAGTACAACAGTGTATAAGTGTGTAATTAAGGGCGTTCCTACCTTTAGCCAAACGCCTTGCGCTAAAGATGCACAAGTTATTACTCTTAAAGATATAAACGTAATTGAAGCATACAAAAGCTCTACGCCCGGTAAAGGTATTACCGACACCTCTGTGGATGACTTCTTGGAAGTTCAACAAATAGAGCGTGAAATAAAGCGCCTTGAGCTATCTATTGCACAAAGCCAAAAAGAATACGCAGCTAAAAAACAGCAGATAGATTACATGACTCAAGATAAAGCCAATCGTTTAGGCGCTTCGTCTATTGCTGATGCTATCGCAACTAAAACAAATTCGTTAAAACAAGCTTACGACGCATCAATTAATCAAACGCAGCAAAAAATAGAGTCATTAAAACAAAGAAAGCAGCAGCTTAGCCAAAACCCTTAAGCGCTCGTTTTACTATCGAAATAAACTGCTCAACGTCTTCTTGAGTATTATAAATATGTGGCGATACTCGTATCCCAAATTTACGGGCATCTACACTGACTTTCGCTTTATTAAGCGCTGTAAGTACATGGTCTTGCTGCTTGTTAAAAAACAAAATAACAGTCCCGCTGCATTTATCACTACTCATAGGTGATGCAACATATTTGCCTAGTTGCTCATGAATAAGCGTAAGCATAGCTAAATTATGATCTCTTACCTTGTGAGCTGTTAGCTCTGCAAAGTAGGCAATACTATTTGCGGCGATAATATAAGGCGCTACAGAAGGGGTGCCACCCCAAAACTTGAGCGCACTGGCGCTATATTCAAAGTGGTTAATATCGAACTCAAATGGATTTTGATGCGAAAACCAACCCACATCTTTAGGCTTACAATACTCTATTTGGTTTTTGTTAACCCATAAATAAGCTGCACCTGGACCACCACATAGCCATTTAACGCTCGAGCCAATCATAAAGTCAGCATCAAGTACGCTTAAATCAAGCGGTATAATACCCGCTGACTGAGCAACATCAACTATTGATAAACTATTGGTTAATTTACTTATAGCTACAATATCGTATACAGGCGCCTGTACACCTGTATTTGAATACACATGGCTTATAAAAACCAAGTCGATATCGCAAGTTATATAGCGCTGCCAAACATTAATATCAGTTAGGTTTTCGTGCTCTGGTATAAACATAATTTGTGCGCACTCTGGTAATGCTTTTTGCATTGCAAAACCCATGCTCGGAAAATCACTTTGCGCCATAAGCACTTTACAATTTTTTTGCTGTAATCGAGGGTGCGACATAAGCAACTTTGTTAAGCCACTTGATAAATTAACTTGAGGACAAAACTGCGAACTAGGCGCATTAAATAACTTACTAAGTGCGCTAGTAAATTGCTCAACTGCGGGAAGCCATTGCTGCCAAGGTTCTTTACTTGAGCTCTCCCATGGTAAAAAATAGTGCTGTGCTAAATATTGCTGTGTATTTTTAAGAGGACGCCCTACCGAGTGGTTTAATAAATAACAGCCATCGGCCATACAAAAATCGTTTTTAAGCATGCTATTTAATCCATTCTTTAAGTGTATTTAGATCGTCAAAACGTGTTTTTATATCGTCGCGTTTTGCGCTGGCTCGTCTATCTCTTAGTTTTTCGAGCGAATCAAGCAATACATGAAGCGGCGGACCACTTGCTGTTACCTTACTCATATACTGCTGTTGCATATTTTTTGAAGGCTGAGCAATAAACTTTTCAACCAGTTGATTATGATGACCGACCGCGGTGTCACCATGTAATTTACACACTTGGATAAATAAATTTGCGTGGTTTTTAAACCAACCTGTATTTTTATATTGCTTTGCTTGTAAAAAGTCATCCATAAAGCTTTGCATACGCATGGCTTCTCGTAGTATTTGCTGATCCTCTGGCATCATATATAAAAACTTATCCACCAGCATTTGCGAGTAACTAGGCTCGTTTGCGCTACAAAGGCCTAGTAACATATCAATCACGTTAATACCTGCAAAGTCACCAGCATTTGCACCTCTGTAAACCTCTTTACCTACACGATACGGTTTATAATAAGGGCGAACGCAGTTAAAAAAGCGATCTGTATCGAGCTCAGAATAAAGTGCATTATTTGATTCAATAACATCTATAAGCGCTTGTTTAGCTACTTTTAATAACTCACCACACAAGGGGTGTGAAATGCCTAACGGCAGTATTTTTAATAAAGCATCACTTGCTCGTTTATAGGCCAAAATACCTTGGGTGTTGTAATCAATAAATAGCTTTTCATCGGGTAAATTAGTAAATCGTTTATAAATACCGTTAAGTGCTTTGTTATGAGTAGTTAAATGGGCGGTAGCAAAACGAGGGGTTACGCCAATTGATGCACCAATATGCATAGCAAGCGCTGAGGCTTCTATTAGTGGAGAGGTTGTTTCTCTGCTTGGCTCAGTAATTTCATGGCGCCTACACGCTGCCATAAACAATCCTACGTTACCGAGTAAGTCAAAAGCGCTATCAAAGCCTTGATCTGTGTTGCCCTCGGCTAATAAATTGCTAATTAATGCGTTGCCTTTTTTTTCTAATTGTTGCTTTAAGGCCTCGCCTACCCCTTCTACATTTGCTTTATCGGTTTGCTGCCAATAAAGCTGCTCTAATTCACTATTTAAAGTGACAAACTCTGTTCGTATCCAGTGATCGAAAATAGCGGTATGTGTGTTCATTGTTGTGCTCTATTATTTTTATAGTTAAATGCTAACAGAGTTCAATGAGGGTAAAACGCCAAAAAAATTAGTAAAAACTGCAATACTTAGCAATAATCACTACAAATATAAAAATAATTAATAAAAGCCGACAACTATGTTAGATAAAAAAGATCAGCAATTACTCGTTGCACTGCAAAGCCAAGCTCGTATGTCGGTTTCAGACTTGGCCAGTAGTATTAACCTATCGGATACACCTTGCCTAAGACGTATAAAAAAGTTAGAGCAAGAAAACATTATTACCGGCTACCAC
>NZ_AUTN01000119.1:0-8058 GCF_000497955.1 Pseudoalteromonas sp. TAE56 | reverse complement strand
CCACGCCGCCATAAACCCTAAAGCACTTAACCTTAATGTGTTGGTATATGCGTTTGTGCGATTAAGCCAAAACTCGGTAAGTGCTGCAGAGCAATTTGAGCAACATGTAGAAAAATTACCACATGTATTAGAGTGTTGTGTAATATCAGGGAGCTATGATTATTTATTAAAAATAATTGCACATAATCTTGAGAGCTACGAAACATTTGTAAAACATCAACTAGGTGGCTTAAGTTGTATCGCAAATATAGAATCAACAGTTGTGCTTAAACAATCATTTAGCAAAAAACAGTTACCATTATAAAAATAACCCAAATAACTTACTGTTAGCTATACTGATATTTCAAAACGATAATAATAATTGCTTGGACCTTATGTGAAAAATTTTAACTCTAAAAATCATTCTATTATTTTTTACATCATGTTTGCTTTAGCATATTTTTTAGTGGGTATAGCACTCACTAAACTTGCTTTTAATTCGCAAATAATTCCAATTTGGTTACCTGCTGGTATAGCTTTGGTCGGTTGTTATATTTGGTGGTGGCGCTTTATCCCACCTTTATTTGTAGCTGCAATTGCATTTAATTTAAATATTTTTGATAGTTCAGCTCATGAGCTAGTCCTTGTCGGTAACTCATTTAACGAGGCAATGTATATCGCCTTTGGTGTGGTTATACAGGCAATGGTGGGCGCTGCTTTACTAAAATTTTGGCTTGGCCACCCACTACGCTTTAAAAAGCGTAAAAACATAATTTACTTTATTCTCGTCATAGCCATATTAGTCAGTTTAATTTCGGCTAACTTTGGCGTGTTCGCTCTTAGTCAATTTAACTCAGTTTACAGTATTGATAATCATTGGAAGAATGTTATTTACTGGTGGCTTGGCGATACATTAGGAGTAATAATTGCAACTCCGTTTTTACTTTCTTTATTACCACAAAAGTCTAACCAACATAATATATCGGCGTTTCCAACAATTGCAGTATGTTCTATTTTATTTGTGTCGGTTGCGGTCACAACACAGCTATACGATCAAGAAAACCGTATAAGCACAATTAAAATCGCCGAACGTGAAGTACACGTTATAGAAAATAGCCTTTATAGATATACAAATCGCAGTATTATTGCAGTGCAGAGCCTAGCAAGTCAGGTTCAATCATCTTCAACATTAAGCCAACAAGATTTTTATTCTTATGCTAGCCAATTACTAACCCAGCATGCGTTTATTCACGCTTTATCGTGGAATGCAAAAATACCTCAAGATCAACGAGACGTCTTTGCTCAAGAGATATCAAACATTTACCATTTAGATGTTGATGTAGTAGGTGAGCCTCTTGAAATTAGCGATCCCCTTGTTATAGTAAAATACATAGCTCCTTTTAATGGTAATCAAAAAGCTATTGGCTTTAATGTATTTTCAAACCCTGATCGAAAAAATTCCCTGCTTAACCCTGCTATAAAATATATGCCCGTAGGGACTAAGATAATTCAACTAGTACAGACCAAACAGCCTAAACCAGCTTATTTATTATTTGCTCCTGTGTATTCTCAAAGTAACGATAAAGAAACAATTAAAGGCTATGCCACAGGTGTATTTTTAGTACGAAGTATTATTGAACAAGCTATTACTAAACAGCAGTCTGATATGTTTTCGATTGGTATATATGAAGATACAAACACACCGCCGTTTTATAGTAATTACTCTCAAGATGTTCAGCAAGCCAAAGGCAGCCGTTTAATGTCGTTTGACGTGGACTTTGCAGGGCAAAAATGGATTGTAAAACTATCCCTTAAAGAAAGCTTTTTAACACAACATAATAGTCAGCTAACTTTATTATTACTCATACTTCAAGTTGCCGTATGTTCTTTAATTTTAATGGTTTTACTACTGTTTAATCAGCAACAAATAGCGCTTACACGTCAAGTTGCAGAGCGTACACACTCACTCGCACAAGCAAAACAGCAGTCCGATTTAGCTAATCAAGCTAAAAGCCAATTTTTAGCTAATATGAGCCACGAAATACGAACACCGCTCAATGCCGTAATTGGTTTTTCTTCACTTGCTCGCGAAACAGACACTGCAAGTACACTCATTGGCTATTTAGATAAAATAAACTCATCATCTAAAAGTTTATTAAACTTAATTAATGACATTCTTGATATATCAAAAATAGAATCCCAAAAGTTAGTTATTGAATCTATTGCATTCGACCTAGGTGCCTTAATAACACGCATAAACAATATGTTTGAACAAAGCGCTATTAACAAAGGTATTAAATGGCAAGTTAACTCAAAGCTACCTTTAGATACCTGGTTTATTGGTGATCCTATGCGAATTGAGCAGATATTACTTAATTTATGTAGTAACGCGATTAAATTTACAAGCCAAGGCAGCGTTACTTTAAACATAGAAACAGAGTTTACTGCCGCCAATAAAGTACAGCTTGTTATAACCATTAGGGATACCGGAATAGGTATAAAGCCAAGCCAACATAAAAAATTATTTAATGCATTTACCCAAGCTGATAGCTCTACCTCTAGGCAATTTGGTGGTACAGGGCTGGGCTTAACAATAGCAAAAGAGCTAAGCCAATTAATGGGGGGAGAAATAGCACTTGAAAGTGAAATAGATAAAGGCTCTACGTTTACATTTTCAATGCAATTAGAAACAACAGAGCCTAAAAAAGAACATGTTATTACATTTGATAATACTAATATTACTTCGCTAGACATTTTGGTCGCAGAAGACAACCCAGTGAATCAAATGGTTATTAAAGCGATGCTTGGCTCGCTGGGGATTGTGCCGTATATAGTAGAAAATGGCGAACTGGCCGTTGATATAGTTAAAAAGCAGCATTTTGACTTAGTGCTTATGGATTGCCAAATGCCTGTAATGGATGGCTATAGGGCAACGGCCCTAATCCGCCAGTTTAAAACCGAACAAGAACTCCCGATTATTGCTTTAACTGCCGACGTTATGCCAGAGGATAAAGCACATGCACAAGCCGTTGGATTTAACCAACATCTTGCAAAACCGCTTGAACTCATTAAGCTAACTGAGTGTCTTGCCCAATATGCAGTAGTTAATGAATAATAGTGATTTAATTTTAAGAATAGTTTTAAGAGTAGCTTTTGGTTTTGTTTTAAGTATTTTTTCGCATATTACCGTCGCTCAAAACTGTATATCGCAGGCAAGCGACTTTAAATTTATAACAAAAAGTAAGCAACAAGGCTTATTACGCTTTGAAAAAGAGCACAACCACCAGCGCTTTAATTACCACGCCCTTTTACCATTTAACGATTACTTAGATTTTGCATATAAACATATAAATAAAGCCAATCCACGTTCAAATATGCCATGCCCTGTTATTACACAAACGTATCAGCAGTTAGTAACACAAGGTAAGCGAAAACCTAACCCTACTATTGCAGATATTATTGCTCCTTTTGAGCTAACGCATTCAAACAGTAATAAAGTAGCATTATTAATTCACGGGCTAACTGACTCACCCTTTACGTATCACGATTTAGCACAAGTGTATTATCAACAAGGCTATACTGTGCGTACTATTTTATTACCAGGACATGGGAGCGCCGCAAGTGCTTTACTCAATGTAGACGTTAGCCAATGGCAACAGCCAATAAAATACGGTATTGAGCGCTCAGTACAAGATTTTGATGAGGTGATACTCGCAGGTTACTCTACCGGTGCAGCGTTACTTATTGATTACGCAACTAAGCAAACTGTTTCACCTAAAATTAAAGCGCTTATGCTTTATTCGCCCGGCTCTGAGCCACATAATAAGTACGGCTGGATAGCAAAGTGGATTGATGCCATACCCTTAGTTAATTGGATTGATAAAGACGCCGATGTAGACTTTGCTAAGTATGAATCATTTCCTTTAAATGCAGCGGCAGCATCATACGATGCAATGTCACTTGCAAGCGTAAGTAGTTTAAGCAAACGCCCTCCACTTAAATTACCTATTTTTAGTGTGCTTAGCGATATTGATACAACAATAGATACACGGGCCACTCTAAAGTTATTAAGTGCATTACACAAAGATAATTCAGTAAAATATAAGCCGCTCGATACTTTAGTACTTTATGGAAGCACTGATATTTTACCGCCAGACTTTGCTAGTGACTACACAGTAAATAACCCGCAATGCACAACGTCTCAGTGTAAAAAAGTTCATGGTATATCGCATATTGCGGTTGTTAACTCACCGCAAAATCCACATTATGGAATTAACGCAACCTATCGTAATTGTGGCAGCTTTATTAATGACGAGTCCCTATATAAAACATGTAAAACAACTAAAAACCCACAATTAGGAGAGCGTACAAGCGCTAACTTAAAACACTATCCGGCTTTACAGCGCTTAACTTATAATCCTCATTTTACCGAGCTTAAAATGCAAATTAGTACGTTTATTAAAAACGTAGAACAGCTTAAAACAACTACAAGGTAAGTAGTCATGGGAACGTTTTCGCACCAATGGTTTAGCAGTATTAATGAGATTGATCAGGCGCAGTGGCAACGTTTATTTGGTGATGAACCATTTACTCAACATGCTTTTTTATATGCCCTTGAACAAAGCCAATGCGTAACACAAAAAAGTGGTTGGCAGCCCCATCACCTCGCTATTTTTGAACATGATACGCTCGTTGCACTTGCACCCGGGTATTTAAAAGGTCATTCATACGGCGAGTACGTATTTGACTGGGCATGGGCAGAGGCATACGAAAAACACGGCTTAGAGTATTATCCAAAATGGCTATCTGGCATTCCCTTTAGCCCCATTGAAGGCAAGCGTATTGCTATTGAACACGCTAATCCAAATGCGGTATATCAATACATTACAGAGCAACTTAGCATACACAGTGCTCAGCAAGGATGGTCGGGATGGCATGTTAACTTTTGCGATCAAGCTCAAGCAACATCATTAACTGAGCAACACGCCATGCTAAGAGTGGGTGTGCAATTTCAGTGGTTTAATAAAGGTTTTGAAACCTTTGACGACTTTTTGCAAATACTTAACTCACGCAAACGTAAATCCCTTAAAAAAGAGCGAGCTAAAATAGCGCAACAGAACATTGATATTGAATGGCTGCAAGGAACGCAAATTACGCCCGAGATAATGCAATTGTTTTGTGAGTTTTATCAGCGTACCTACTTAAAGCGCTCTGGTCATTTGGGCTATTTAAATATGGAGTTTTTTACGCTTTTACATGCCTTAATGGCTAATACTCTAGTTATTATGCTGGCCAAAAGAGACGATAACGTGATTGCTGCAACACTTAGTTTAGTAGGTAAAAATACGCTTTATGGGCGCTACTGGGGAGCAAGTGAAGAAGTAGATTCGCTGCACTTTGAATTGTGTTATTACCAAGGTATTGAGTTTGCAATAAAGCATAAACTCAACTGTTTTCATTCGGGTGCACAAGGTGAGCACAAAATAGCACGCGGATTTGAACCCGTACTTACCTACTCTGCTCACCATATTGTTGATGGCGACTTTAGTAATGCAATAAGCGACTACTTAAAGCGTGAACGCGGCCATATTGATATATATAAAGAGCAATGTAGCTCATTACTGCCGTTTAAAAACGAGTAACTGATTATTTGCAGGCATGGCTGTATCGCTAATAAGCGTAAGCCTTGCTTGCTTAGCTAGTTGTTCAACTGCTTCAAAATCTCTTATTCCACTTAACGGATCGCGCTCTGTTAAAAAAGCACTAAAGTCATCATTACTTGGGCTGGTAAATTCACCTTTGTATTTGAATGGCCCATAAATACACAACATACCGTCGCTATTTAAGTGACGTTTAACACCGTCAAAAAAACGTTCAACTAATTGCCAACTCACAATATGAAATGTGTTTGCAGTATAAATAGCGTCAACCTTATCTACTGGCCATTCATTATTTAAATCAAGCTCAAGTGGTGCATGTAAATTAGTTAAATTAGCTTCACGGTGCCATAAGTTAATCCCTTCGTGGTTTATAGCGCGATCACTTGTATGCCACTGTAAATGTGGTAATTGCTCTGCAAAAAAAACACTATGCTGGCCGGTTCCTGAGCCAACTTCGAGTACTGTTTTAGTATTTTTTAATACAACTCTTAATTGCTCTAAAATAGGGGTTTTATTGTTTTCACAGGCTTGTGAAAATGGCTTTGTCATTACTGTGCACCAAAATTGTAGATTAATGCACAACAGTAAAGCAAATTTAGCTTATTTTGTCGTGATGAAAAAAATATAATTTTTAAACACTACAACTATCATATGGTTGAGCTAATTCATTATGATTGGTACGTAATATGCTTTTATATAACTAACCCACTAAAGGGTTTAACTTATATTAAATTTCAAAGGATAAAATTATGCATATACCCCCTTATACAGCTGTAGACGCAGCTATTGCTATAACCGAAAAAACCACCGACGATCATAGTTACGCCGTTGATATGAGAGCTACAGTAATCGATTTACTTTCGCACCCTAAACACAATCAACAGGCGATGACCAAACATGAAACAGATCAGATATTTATTCTTGGCTACAATTAAAACTCAAATTAGTATCGCAAATAATTTTTATAATAACTGTTTACACTGAAACCGATTAAATGTAATGATAACTATTATCGTTAACTTGAGTCGGTTTTTTTATGTCTTCAAATTATGCCCAGCATCGTTACCATCAAGAACTCTCTTGCCATTGCTTAAGACCTGGCCTACATGCACCCATGCTCGTTGCCGATTACATAGAAACCGCCCTTAACGTCGCCAAAAAATTTGAGCAACAACGTAACCCCTTGCTTCAAGAGTTTTACCTTAGACGCACACACCATGAAATTATAAACAAAATGTGCGACCCTCTTATACATAATGCTATTCGTAAACAATGTTTAGAGCAGTTATACAAACCTTTATTAGCACTAAAACGGTTTTATAAAGTGCATAACAATACTGCACAATTTTTAATACTTGAGCGTGAAGCTCGTATTCTTAGTCACGAATTCAACCCTTTTTAAGGAGCACACTTATGAGCAACTTTAGAACAGAATCAGACAGCATGGGCGAGCTAAAAGTACCTACTGATGCACTCTATCAAGCGCAAACACAGCGAGCGGTTAATAATTTTGCCATTAGTGGCTTACCTATGCCGAAGCAATTTATAACTGCACTGGCTTATATAAAACAAGCCGCAGCACAAAGTAACTATGAGCTTGGGCATTTAAGCAAAGCTAAAGCCAATGCTATTGAGCAAGCTTGCCAAAGTATTATTGATGGCGAGCACATTGAGCATTTCCCCGTTGATATTTTTCAAACCGGTTCGGGCACAAGCTCAAATATGAATGCCAATGAAGTTATTGCAACGCTTGCTAGCCGGATAGGCAATGAAAGCATTCACCCTAATGATGATGTGAATATGGGGCAAAGCTCTAACGATGTAGTCCCTACTGCTATCGCACTCAGTAGCGCAATAAATGTAGTGTACGAATTACTTCCTTCGCTTGAAAACTTATCGCAAAGCCTGGAAAAGAAAAAAGCTGAAGTAGGCCATATAGTTAAAACGGGCCGTACGCATTTAATGGATGCAATGCCTGTAACGTTTGATCAAACTCTAAGTGCATGGCAGTCACAAGTTAACCATGCCGCTGCAGGAATTAGACATAGTTTAGAGCGTGTATGCGAGCTTGCACAAGGCGGTACAGCCGTTGGAACAGGAATAAATGCAGACCCTAAATTTGCAGCAAAATTTACAGAAAACCTGAGTGCCAATGTAGGCATTAGATTTACGCCTAGTAGTAACTTTTTTTATAACATAGGCTCACAAGACGCCATCGTCGCGCTTTCAGGGCAATTAAAAGTACTCGCTGTCGCACAAATGAAAATAGCGAACGACTTACGCTGGATGAACTCAGGCCCACTTGCAGGTTTAGGTGAAATAGAGCTTGAAGCGCTTCAACCAGGTTCATCTATTATGCCTGGCAAAGTAAATCCTGTTATACCTGAAGCAGCCGCAATGGTAAGTGCACAAGTAATAG
>NZ_AUTN01000118.1:0-9605 GCF_000497955.1 Pseudoalteromonas sp. TAE56 | reverse complement strand
GGTAGCCGGCCAGGCGGGTAATTTTGAGCTGAATGTGATGCTGCCAGTCATTGCGTATAATATTTTACAAAGCATAGAATTACTTGCCAATAGCGCGCAAGCACTGGGCGATAAAGCGATTGCTAGTTTTAAAGTAAATCAGCCAAATATAGATAAAGCGCTCGCTAAAAATCCAATTTTGGTAACGGCGCTTAATCCGGTGATCGGTTATGAAAAAGCAGCAAAAATAGCGAAGCAGGCTTATAAAGAAGCCCGCCCTATTATTGATGTAGCCGAACAAGAAACTGATCTACCTCGCGAAGAACTCGAAAAATTACTCAACCCTACCAAACTAACGCAGGGTGGACTTTAACAGAACAATTTTTTAGTGCCTTTAATTACTTGATAATATAGTTTTTATTGCCGTAAAAAATGCACCGTGTATGATAGTGATGAATATTTCATCACTATCAAGGTTTTTTATGCGTACCCCATTGTTAGCCATACTTTTACCACTGTGTTTAACTGCATGTTTGGATAAAGAACCCGCTAAAACACAGCAAGTAACAATCACCTCAGAAGCTGAAGCACCAAAGCAAGAGCTACAAAAGCTAGAAGAAAACACTCAATTACAAGAAAATAAAAAAAATAGTGTGGTTGCTGAAAAAATACCAAAAGCTGATTTAAAAAACGTTTCAATAGACGATATAAAAACAGCTAAAACCGAATTAAATACACTAATTGCAGATAAACAGTGTGATACAAGTACTCAATGTAGAGTAAATGCAGTAGGTAGTCGCGCATGTGGTGGGCCAAGCAGCTTTGTTGTGTACTCAACAAACGCAGCATCTGAGGAGCAAGTAGCAGCCCTTAGCGACAAAATTACTAAGCTTGAAAGTAGTTATAATTCACAAAAAGGGATGATGAGTATTTGTCAGCATTTAACAACGCCAAGCACGCAGTGTGTTGAAAATAAATGTGTTAAACTTGAAGGCTCAGCGGTAAGTGCATTTTAAGGATAACGTTATGAGTTGTTTACCATCAACAGTTAAACTGTCAATTATAAGCATTGCTAGCAGCATTTTATTACTAAGTGGGTGTGCTAGCACTGTGACGTCAAATGAGCAAAGTAAAAACTTGTCTGACTTGAACTATGATCTGAATAACATGGTGAGTAATAATAGCTGCACCGCTAGCTTTCAGTGCAAAGTCCTTGAAGTCGGCGCACGTGCTTGTGGCGGACCGAGTAAATATGCTGTTTATTCAACGCTAAACACCTCTCAAGAAGAAGCGGAACAGCTTGCTCAACAAATAACAAAACAAGAAAGCATACAAAATAAAGCACAAGGCTTAACTGATTGTTCTCCTGTACTTGAAGTGCAATCGCTGTGTATTAATCAGCAGTGCCAGTCGTTTGATATAAAATAAAAATGGCCACCTTAACTTCAGCGTTAACTTAAATATGGAATTAACGCTGAAATTACTACCACCAATACCACGCAAATACCCGCTTTAATAATGTATTTCATGGGCATTGTTTTGAGCACCCAATATGCATAAATAAAGCGAACAAAATAACTCGCCGCAGTACCAAACAACGCAAAAATAATTAAGTAAGCAATTAAAATAATATTCATAAAAACCTAATTAAATTATTTCACTTTTTATTTTTAGTGTGAGCTATTAATAAATCAGCTACTTGTTGCTTTACGGCTCGCTTGTCATCACTTTGTACATCAAAGCGACTGGCTAGTTGCGCTATTTCATCATCATTTAAATTAAACGATAAACGTTGACGCGTTTTTTTAGACTTTACGTCTAAGCCAAGTATTTTTCGGATCATATCTGATGGAGTTAACTCTTGATCGATCGCTTGTTTTTTTATCAGCTTTTGAACTTCGCTGCTCAGATCAAATGCCATTTGCGTGGCACGTACAGCTTGTTCCTGACGTAACCACTTATCTTTAGCATCACTCACTTAGCATCTCCGGGAAACAAGTCTACAATGTCTGACATTGGACGCGTTAGCGTTAGCGATACTTCGGTTTCACCACCATCCCAAATTTCGATATTTAAACCAAAACCTTCGTTATCTGACGCTAAGCAAATCATTTCACATGGCTCACCACCTTCTTGCTCATAACGAGGCAAAATTTGGTTGCGGTAGTCTTTATTATGGAAATAACACACATAAGGCGACTCGCTTTGTTGATAGCTTTTAGCTAAAAACTGCATGAAGCGCTCTGGTGTATTTTGCACTGTAATGTGGGTTAACGACTCTTCATCAAAAATACGCGCAAACTCATCAAGGCTAAATATTTCTTCAACTTCGTTTCGCTGAATTTTAATAGAAAAGTTAGCCCACTCTTCGCCGTCATCTTGCTCAATTTGTAAAAATACAACTTGGCCGCTATTTGTCTCAAGTACAAATTCAGTATCGCTACTGTGCTGATATTGGTAAGTCTGAATATCAGTAACACGTAACGTTTCACCTTTTAACCATGCAGGATAGGCAAATGAGTCAATAACGCTAAACATGTCGCCTTTTTTAAGTTCGCTCGGATGATTAAGCTGACGTTCTGGCTCTTTTTTAGATTTGAAAAAATTAAACATAGGAAGGCTGCCTTCTAAGCAAAAAAGGTAACTGAGAAAAACTCGGTTACCTTTTTAAAGTATAAACGTAATGGTTAGCTATTTTGCTTCGCTTTGATACGAGCTAAAATATCAGCGCTTTTTGGACTTGTGTCGCCAATGCCTGCTTCAGCCATTTTTGCTTTTAAGTCATCGCCATTTACGTCTGACTCAAGTTGCTTTGCAGCACCAAGCTGGTCACTTCGATCTTGTTGACGCTGTTTAATGCGTTCAAGCGATTGACGAGCCGATGTCATAGACGAGCTGTTTGTATTAAGTGTGCTGTTAACAGCCATTGTTGCTTGCTGTACGCTTTCAGTGGTTTTAACCATTGTAAGCTGACGCTGATTCTCTTTGATCGATTTTTCAGCATCTTTAACTTGCTGCTTAAGCGCAACAATGTGATTGCTAAAACCGGATAATACTTGCTCGTTTTCAGCTTTTTCCGCCTCAAAGTCACCAATTTTTTCTGCAATTTCTAATGCTAATGCTTCGTTGCCCTTTTCAAGGGCTTGGCCTGCATACGCTTCATGTTCAGCGATTGATGCATCTACAGCGCTAATTTTACGCTTAGTTTGCATTTCTTTAGCCATTACTTCAGTAAGGCTTTTTTTAGCACGGTGAAGTGCATTTTGCGCATCTGCAATTTCTTGCTCAAAAATACGGATGCCATTTTTGTCTACAATTGCTTCGCCTGCTTCACGAGCGCCGCCACGTACTGCTGTAAATAATTTTTTTAAAATACTCATAATCTTAACTCCACTAACTAGCTATTAATCGTTTAAATACAAGGTCACGGCTTCTAGTGCATCGATAGCGTTATCGGCTAATGTTACTAGTTCGTGGGTAACGTCATCTAATGATGAATTTACCGACAGTGCACCAAAAATCGCGTATTTGTTATCGATTTTAGCAAATGCACTCAGTGGAATTGGCACGTTTAAACGTAGTAATGTTTCGTTTAACTCGTTGCGTAATTCACTCTTAACTTCATCTTCGTCAAACAAGTAGCTAATACATAAAAGCTGCTCTTGTGTTTGTGTAACAAAAATTGGAAGTTCATCATTTCCATCAACAATGACTTGTAAAACATCTTGCTCGCCAGGGTTGGCGATCAAGAAAGACTCAAAGTTAGCGCCTTCAGTTTCAAAAGAAGCTAATTTTATTGAAAGTTCATTTAATTCCATGTCTCTGCCTTTTGTCGTTTGACATATTATGTCTGAGTTAAGATTCTCATGGCCGACATATTATGTCAACCATGTTTTATTAGTTTTTATATAATTCGCTTTCTATTTGCCATGCAGTTCGGTAGTAATCATACAACTGACCAGACCCTAACCTATTGACCTCAATACTTTTAACCTTCTCAAAGTAGTGGTTAGGAAATACAAAACTTGCCAATAAATATTCTTTACTAATCCACCTTGATGGCACAGGCATAGCCGTCGCATCATTAATTCGACCACTGGCCGACTGCCCCATTTTAGTGGCTATAGTCCAGCCCCACTGCCCAAACGAAGGTATGTTTTGCTGATATTGCTCAACATACCCAAACCCTGCAGCTTTAACCGTTTTGCCTATACTTAAAAACGCTTTTTTAGCGTGATAAGGTGAGGTTGATTGAACCGCCATTGCGCCATCGGGTGCTAATAGCTGCCGCACATGATTATAAAAGTAGTCACTGTACATTTTATTTAGATCAGGATGGTTAGGGTCAGGTAAATCAATTAAAATAGTGTCGAACTGCTTAGATTGGTCAAGTAGCCTTTCTACTTCTAAAAATGCATCACCCACAATTATATTGGCTCGCGAGTCATGCATCGATTTATTGTTTAACTGTAGTAATCGCTTATTGATGTGCTCTGGCGGCGCAAAGTGACCATCTTTATGACCGAATAAATTGAGTAGTTGCGCGTCTAAATCTATTAGCGTTACTTCACTCACAGGCCATTTTAAAACATCTCTAAGTGCAAGCCCGTCACCACCACCAATTATTAATACACGGTCGTGTCTGTTAGAGGCAAGCATTGCAGGGTAAACCAGCATTGAATGATATATTTGCTCATCAATACTTGAGAACTGTAAACGCCCATTTAAATATAAATCGGTAATTGGCTGAGGTTGGTTTTTGCTTAAGCGCTCAGTTAATACTACGTGTTGGTATTTAGTGGCTTGTGAGTAAATTACTTTATCTTTGTATAAAACATTACTTAGATTGTTCATCCAACTACTACCAAATACTAAAATAAAGCCAAATAATGCCAACAGCACTATATGGCAAACTAAAAGTGCCTTAGCAAAGCGCACATGGGTATGATAGCGCCATAAAAATGCGAGCCCTGCGATAATATTAAATAACGCCGTCCACGCTGCAGCTTGCATTATAGGCATTGAGAGCATGATCGTTACCCAAATGGCTGCACCAATACCAGCACCAATATAATCGGCACCATAAATAGTCCCTGCGTTGTTTTCTAAAAAACGACCATAAACATGCTGACGAATACGCGCTATAAGCGGTATTTCCATACCAATAAATAAGCCCAGTATTAAACCAAAAACATAAGGTAGAAAACGTGACCACTCTTGTAGCTTTTGAAATACGTAACCATTAAGTACAACATCAGGGGGTAAATTAAAAATGCTCGAAAATAAATGGGGAAGAGAATAACTAACTGCTATTACACCCGCTATCGCTAAAATGCAGCCCATGCCAATTAAAGCAATAATGCTTTCTAGCCAAGCAAAAGCGGTAAATGCATCTTTAAACCAACGTGCTAAAAAAGCGCCTAAGCCCATTGCTACAATCATAGTACCGATCATGGCGTAAATAGCGCTCTCTACTGAGCCAAGTACACGGCCAGCATAATGAGACAGTAAGTATTCATAAATAAGGCCGCACCCAGCAAGCACGGCCATAACAGTAATAAGTAATATATCGTGCCCAAGTAAGCGAGACTTACTTGGGCTAGTTGTGGTTGATGACACTGATTATGCGCCTAGTAATGTTGCCATAGTGATACCTACAGCAAATGATACTGCTGCAGAAATAGTAGCTACACCTACATTTTTTTGACGATTAACTTCATCGGAAATATCGCAACCAGATAAAATTATTTTAATTGTCACTAAGTGCAAAATAATAAATGCAACAAGGCTCACAACAGCGCTAATAGCCCAGTATAGTAGACTCGCATTAATATTATCAGCAGCGTAAGGTGCAACACCCGTTGCTGCTGTAATAGCTAATGCACTACCGACTAAAAATCCAGCGTAACGAATACCCACAGCTAAGTTACCATCAACAATTGCTTGTTGTAGGCAGTCGCCACTTTTATTTGTACGCTTAAATAACTGCACTCGGTACTGGCTAACAAGTAGTAATACAACGCTACCTATAATAAAGGCAGCAATTACAATTGGAAGACCATGCCAGCCATCAGTAGCCACCCATAATAGAGCTGAGCGAATAACGATAGCAACACTGACAACATGGCCAAAATCAATTATTGAAGCTGTAACGTTACCTTTAACGATTTCGTCGTGCAGACTTACCTTACGAAGTGCTACTTTATCTTGAAAAAAGTGACCCAACTTAATAAGTACAATTGCTAATGCGCCATAAGCTAACATTTGCAGTGCTTCTTGTTGCAGTGTTGCAGCAAAAGCTCCGCTACTTACACCCGTTAATACAATCGCCAGCGCCACCAAGCCAGCGGCAAAGCTAATACCAAAGGCAAAGTTATCACGCTCTGTTATTTCATCATTTGCATGTAAGTTTGAAACCCAGCCTTTTATATATTTAAGGCTTACAAATAATAAAACAATAATTGCAAAATCAATCGCCAGCGCTTGCAGCGACCACATAGTTATTCCATTAAATTCATACATATTATTCTAACTCCAACTTTATTCTTTTACTTACCACGGCTCACGCCACGAGAGGTTCTGCTACCACTATCACGCACCGATCCAGAGCTATTGCTATAACTGCTCGAACGAGAATAACTACTGCGGCTTTTTGGTGGCGTATAACTGCTGCGGCTTAAACCTGATGCACCTGTTTTCTTACTCGCATACGGGCTTGTAAACTGTTTACCTTGGCGTTGGTATGTTTGACGCGTACGTGTTTCTAAAGCGCTTTGGGTTTTAATTTGTTTAGGGCTTGAATAACGTGAACGGCCATAGTCATTGTAGTAACTATACTTTCGGCGTTTACTCCAGCTTCCGTATTCAACACGGTCAAATACATCACCTAAAATACGGTACATTCCGTACCATTGCCAAAAGCTAATACCGTTACTATTTGATTGCCAGTTACCATAGTTAGGATTACCTACCATTTGGTTTCCAACACCCTCACCTTCAGCTTGCTTACTAATTGCGCCTACACGTGCTAAAGCACCTTTCGACATATCAGCTAGCATATTAATAGGATCCGTTAACGCATCAGAAAATAACGTAGGCTTTGCCGCTTCACGCAACAAATCAATGCTATGTAACGTATCTACGTAAGGAGGAATTAAGTAAGTTCCTTTAATATCTTTAAGTCGCTGTGTTAATCCACTATAAAGTGCGCCTTGGCGCGTTGCATCAAGGGTAATTACATCAACAACTTTTGTAAGCTCTGGTTGTTGTTTTTTAAGAAGCTCGCCATATTCTTTAAGTAATACAGCATTGCGTACGCTTCCATTATCGAGTGCAGTACCAAGCTGAGACAGCTCCGTATCTACCTTTTTAATAGACTCTTGAATTGTTTGTTGTAGCTGCTCTTCTTTAGATTGACAACCCATAAGCACTGCGAACAAACAAAACAGACTCATAAGTTTCCAAGCTTTAATATTCGACATTCATGTCACCTGATTTACTAAATTAACTTAGCTAGTTTTACACAGGTCACTTATTAAACCAAGAATGAAATTGCAACAAAATGAGAAGAAACGAGAAGCGCTGAGATCTGAGTATAATTTAGTGAAAATATGAAGCTATATCGTGAGGTTAGAATTGAAGTTTAAGTGTTATAAGTGCGCACTTATGGTGATTCTAGCGTCGGGAGTCGCTGCGCTCGCCCTACGTGATGGGTGTTGATGTGAGTGTTATACCAATCTGCTTATATATGGGGTCTATTTAACGTTAAGAAAATTACGCTAGAACTAGGCAAAAATTTTTATATCTAGTTGTTCTAAATAAAAAACTTTTAAGGACGTTATAGTGCAATTTAATTCGTTAAATTAATCAAAGATTTATGCAGGTTGGTATTAATTGCGCGCATTTTATTTTTCTGCAGACGTAAAAAAGCCCGACTCTTTCGAATCGGGCTTTCTACAATTTGAAGCCTGGTAATGTCCTACTTTCACATAGCAAATGCTACACTATCATCGGCGCTGTTTCGTTTCACTACTGAGTTCGGCATGGAATCAGGTGGGTCCAAAACGCTATTGTCACCAAGCAAATTTGGTTGTCAGTTCGTATCGCTACGCACTAACTGAATTTGGAAAATATCTGATAATATTTTTTAAGTC
Organism: Pseudoalteromonas sp. TAE56; assembly: GCF_000497955.1. Lineage (NCBI taxonomy): Bacteria > Pseudomonadati > Pseudomonadota > Gammaproteobacteria > Alteromonadales > Pseudoalteromonadaceae > Pseudoalteromonas > Pseudoalteromonas sp. TAE56. The sequence continues at coordinate 1,473 of NZ_AUTN01000118.1, read as the reverse complement.
TTTCTTTAAGTAATATCTACTTTAGTCATATTAACTTCTGTCTAAACTGTCGCATAAAACGCGTTTGGCGTTGTATGGTTAAGCCTCACGGGTAATTAGTACAAGTTAGCTTAATGGCTCACACCACTTCCACATCTTGCCTATCAACGTTGTAGTCTTCAACGGCCCTTCAGAGACTTTAAAAGTCTAGTGAGAACTCATCTCGAGGCCTGCTTCGCGCTTAGATGCTTTCAGCGCTTATCAGTTCCGAACGTAGCTACCGGGCAATGCCATTGGCATGACAACCCGAACACCAGCGGTTCGTTCACTCCGGTCCTCTCGTACTAGGAGCAACCCCTCTCAATTCTCAAACGCCCACGGCAGATAGGGACCGAACTGTCTCACGACGTTCTAAACCCAGCTCGCGTACCACTTTAAATGGCGAACAGCCATACCCTTGGGACCGACTTCAGCCCCAGGATGTGATGAGCCGACATCGAGGTGCCAAACACCGCCGTCGATATGAACTCTTGGGCGGTATCAGCCTGTTATCCCCGGAGTACCTTTTATCCGTTGAGCGATGGCCCTTCCATTCAGAACCACCGGATCACTATGACCTACTTTCGTACCTGCTCGACGTGTCTGTCTCGCAGTTAAGCTGGCTTCTACCATTACACTAACCGTACGATGTCCGACCGTACTTAGCCAACCTTCGTGCTCCTCCGTTACTCTTTAGGAGGAGACCGCCCCAGTCAAACTACCCACCAGGCACTGTCCGTAACCCCGATTCAGGGGCCAACGTTAGAACATCAAAACTACAAGGGTGGTATTTCAAGGTTGACTCCACAACAACTAGCGTCGCTGCTTCAAAGTCTCCCACCTATCCTACACATGTAGGTTCAATGTTCAGTGCCAAGCTGTAGTAAAGGTTCACGGGGTCTTTCCGTCTAGCCGCGGGTACACAGCATCTTCACTGCGATTTCAATTTCACTGAGTCTCGGGTGGAGACAGCGTGGCCATGGTTACACCATTCGTGCAGGTCGGAACTTACCCGACAAGGAATTTCGCTACCTTAGGACCGTTATAGTTACGGCCGCCGTTTACCGGGGCTTCGATCAAGAGCTTCTCCCTAAGGATAACCCCATCAATTAACCTTCCGGCACCGGGCAGGTGTCACACCGTATACGTCATCTTGCGATTTTGCACAGTGCTGTGTTTTTAATAAACAGTCCCAGCCACCTGGTCACTGCGGCTCCCGTCCGCTTAGAGAGCAAGTCTCATCACAGATAGGAGCGTACCTTCTCCCGAAGTTACGGTACGATTTTGCCTAGTTCCTTCACCCGAGTTCTCTCAAGCGCCTTAGTATTCTCTACCTGACCACCTGTGTCGGTTTGGGGTACGATTCCATATAATCTGAAGCTTAGAGGCTTTTCCTGGAAGTATGGCATCAACAACTTCATCACCGTAGTGACTCGTCTCGTGTCTCAGTCTTAA